>DATJDE010000001.1:0-12377 GCA_035497595.1 Rhizomicrobium sp.
GCGGCTGGTATCGCGGATCAGCCCCGGCGGCATGGCGCCCGCGGCAAGCCAGGCCACGGCGCCCGCAACGATGGCGGTAACAGAGGTGGACACCAAAGCCCAGCGCGCATCAGGAGAGGCTAAAGCTGCCACCGCGCCACCGGCCGAACGGCGCAAGCCATCCAGACGCGAGACAAGTGTTGTCGATGCAGCCAGAAACGAAGTGGTGCGTTGGATCACGCCTGCTCCCAAGCATTCGGCGCCAACGAACCTCGTCGACCCCCGCCCTTTTGCGACACCGGCGAACCGGCGGCGCAAGTTAGACAATTTCAACCGTGCGCCGTCAACCTTTTAGATCGAATTAACGGTCGAAGCCTTTGGAGTGAAAGGAGAAATTCTTGCGCCGCGTTAACCTTCCGGCCATGGGCGCAAGGCGGGCCAAGGCCGCTGCACGCCAGAGTCGCAACCCCTTACAGCCGGACCAGCAACACCTCGGCCAATTTGCCGTGCAGAAAGCCGACCAGTTTGGCCAGGTGCAGCACACAGGCGAACAGCACAATGCCAAGCAGCGCGAGCACGATCAGCCCGGGGGCCGTGTGCAGCAGATGCTCCAGAAAAGGCAGGCCGGAAAGTTGGATATGCGATTGATTGGTGAGCAACGCATACAGCGCCATGGCGGTCGATCCCAGCGAGACCGATACCCCGACCACCGCAATCACAAAATAGACGACGCCCAAAGGCAGCATCAGCAGCAGATAGAACATCGAAGACCAGGTGCGCCCATCGCTCAGCGCGCCGCCAATCCGCGACAGGATAGAGCGGCTCTCCACCGGCGGCGGCAACAGCCTGCGCGGCATCCGCACGCCCAACAGTGTTTCGACGATCCGCCCCTCGACATGCGAAATAACACGCTCCGAGCCGATGAACAGCAGAGCGAACGGCACCCCGATGATCAACGGAAACAGCACAAGGGACAGCACAATCCCCACCAGCGTCCAGACAAAATAGAACGTGCCGGTGGCGAGTGACAAAAGCATATAAACCAGCCCGCCATAGCTGCGCGGATCAGAGACGACAGAGAAAAAACCACGCCGGGCACCGCGCGCCTCACTCTTCGGAAAAGGCCCGGACCACGCCGCCTCCATGGTGCGATAGGTGTCGGCCACTTCGTCTGGCGCGCCATAGGTTTCAACCACCGTCAGCAGCACCTCGCGCTCGGTCTGTGCGGGATGTTGGATGATCTCGTTGCGCAAATGCTCTTCGGCATCGGTCAGCGCATCGCGGATCAGGGCAGGGGGCGCGCCCTTCAGCGCGGCCTGCAGGGCGGCAAGATAGGCTCGAACCGTCTCAGGCTGTTGGCCTGTGGTCATATTCCGCTCCCTGCGCGATGAGGGCTTCGTCCACAAATTCTCGCATGTCCCGCCAGGCACCCTGCCAATCGGTCAGCGCCTTTTTGCCTTCGTTGGTGATGGTGTAGTAGCGCCGCGGTGGACCAAAGGCAGAGGCTTCGACCCTGCTGTCCAGCAGCCCCAAACCGTTCAGTGAGCGCAAGACGGGATAGATTGCGCCTTGTTTGAAGATCAGCCCGCCTTCGCCTTCCGCCTTCACGGCTTTGGCGATTTCGTAGCCATACATCTCCCGGCCGGCGCGGGCGAGCACCGCCAGAAGGACGAGCGAAGATAGCCCGGCCATGAGTTCCTTACGGAATTTGCGCGTATAAACGGTATCTTCCACGCGCTTCTCCCGTCTCCCTTGCTAGTACGAACTCCAATCTAGCATGAAGTTCATACTATTCAAGACTGCCTAGTAAGCGGTTCCAATATTTTTCGGAAAAACACACGCGGAGTTCCACCACGGGTTGAGGTTTGGTTACGATTGTGTAAATTCTCAAGTATTCGGTTCAATTGAACCATCATTGGGGGATTTCATGAAAGTAAAGGCAGTAGTAGCCGTCGCCATTCTTGGCGCGGCTGTTTCCGGCTGCGCGACCATCATTAAGGGGTCGAGCCAGGAAATCGCGGTGAACACCGCGCCAGTCGATGGCGCCGAATGTGTTCTGCACAATTCCGAAGGGTCCTGGCGGCTGACGACGCCGGGCAAAGTGAAGGTCGACAAGACGAAAAACGATATCACGCTCACATGTGAAAAAGCGGGCTATCGCAATACCAGCGATACCGTCGTCTCGGGTTTTGAGGCGTGGACGCTGGGCAATCTGTTGCTCGGCGGCGTTATCGGTCTTGGCGTCGATGCGGCCACTGGTTCCATCAACGAATATCCGCACACCTACACTGTGCAGATGCGACCGGTGGAACGCGCAGCCGCGTCCTCGGTTAACACGCCGGTCTCGACGCCTGCGGTGTTGCCGCCAGCGGTTCAACCCGTCGCGATGGGCACACCGTCCAGCTAATCTTGCCTCAGGCCGTGCAGACCGGCGCTATGCCGGCCCGCACGACCCGGTCGAGATACTGTTATCGAGCCCGTAGTATTCCCTGCGATTTAACGCGGTAATCGGCTATGCTAGGCTGCCGCATCTTCATCGCAAGGGGTTACTATGCGCCAACGCCTTCCGATCCGTTTCTCTGGCATCATGACGCAAATAGCCCTTGGGCTGGCGGTGCTGCTGGCTGTTGTGCTGGGGTTTGGCGCCTTACCGGCGCAGGCGCAATCCGCTTATACGCAAGCGGATCTGGACGCGATGATCGCGCCAATCGCTCTGTACCCGGATGATATCCTCGGCCAGGTTCTGATCGCGACCACCTACCCTGAAGATGTTGCTGAAGCGCGGGCCTATCTCGACCGCCATCCGCCGCTGTCAGGCGCGCTTCTGGCCTATCAGGTGTCGGCGGCGCCGTGGGACGACGCGGTTAAATCGCTGACCCAGTTTCCCAGCCTGCTGGCAATGATCGACGATCAGCCGGATTGGACAGATGCGGTCGGCTACGCCTTCCTCAATCAGCAATCGGGTGTGATGCGCACTGTGCAGCGGCTGCGCCAGCGCGCCTCCCGCGCCGGTTATCTCAGAACAAACAGCCAGCAGATTGTCGATATCAACGGCAATATCATCTCCATCGCGCCGGTGCGTGAGGGTGTTTATTACACGCCTTATTACGATCCGAACGTCGTCTATGGCCGCTGGTGGTGGCCAAATCGCCAGCCTTATTATTGGGAGCCACCGGCGCGTTATCGCCCCTCCGGCTATGCCGTCGGCAGTGGAATTTTCTTCGGCGTAAGCGTCGGCATCATCAATTCGATCTTCCATCCGGTGCGGCCTGATTGGCACCGCAGACAGATCATTGTGGAGAGCGGGAACAGGCCGGGCCACCAATGGAAATGGGCCGCGCGCCCGCAAAGGCCGACACAAGCAAACCGGCCTACGCGCCCCAATCGGCCACCGACAACCAAGCCCGTGCTCCGGCCAAAACCACAACGCCCCGCGCCCGTGAGACCTGACAGACCGCAAATCCAGCCTGCCAAACCGCAGCAGCCTACACTGCCGGGCAGCGGCAGGCCCCAGATACAGCCGCAACGGCCGGGGCAGGGCGGCGTGCGGCCGCAAATACCGAACAGGCCGCAGGTTCAGCCGAAGCCAGAAACGCCCGTTGTGCAGCCCACAGCACCAGTGCCGCCGGTGACGCGCCCGCCCGAAACACGGCCAGTACAAACACGGCCCACGCAAACACGGCCCGCACAAACGCGCCCGGAAATCCGGCCCGCGCCGGCACGCCCCGCCGTCACGCAGCCTGAGCCCGCACCTGTCGCCAAACCCGCTGCCGTGGAACGGCCACAGCCGATACGTCGGCCAGCGCAAGCAGCCCAGCCAAAGCCTGCCGAACGTCCGGCGGTGCAACGCGCAGCGCCAAACCGGCCCACGCAAGAGCAAAAGGCCGAGCCGCGTAACCGCAAGCCAAATGATGAAAAGCCAGATGAGCAGAAAAAGGGCCAGCGCGATCAGCGCTGACGCCCACGCTCAATCGTTGGCGAGAATGGTCTTGCGAATGACGGGATAAATCTGGCGCTGCCATTTGGTGCCGGAGAACACGCCATAGTGGCCAACATCCGGCTGCAAATGGTGGTGCTTCTTCAGCGCCGTGATGCCCGTACACAGATCATGCGCCGCCAGCGTTTGGCCCGGCGCGCAAATATCATCGCGTTCGCCTTCGACCGTGAGCAATGCGATGTTTTTGATAGCGCCGACATCCACCCGGTTGCCGCGCCAGTCAAAAATCCCGCGCGCCAGATGATGTTCCTGAAATACGCGCTGCACGGTTTGCAGATAAAACTCCGCCGGCAGATCGAGCACCGAAAAATATTCGTCGTAGAACTGGCGCGTGACATTGGCTTTTTCGATTTCGCCGCGCGCGATATTGGAAAACAGATCGAGATGCGCCCGCACATGGCGGGGCAGGTTCATCGACATGAAGGCCGCAAGCTGCAAAAAGCCCGGATAGACGCGCCGGTTCGCACCAAGAAACTGATGCGGCACCGTATCGATCAGATTGTCTTCAAACCATTGGATAGAGTGGTCGCTGGCCAATTGATTAACCGCGGTGGGGTTGATCCGCGTATCCACCGGCCCGGCCATCAACGTCATGCTGCGCGGCTGGGCGGTATTTCCCGCCTGCGCCATCACGCCCAGCGTGGCGAGCAGCGCATTGCAGGGCTGACAGACGCCCAGAACATGCGCCCCCGGCCCGATGGTTTCAAAGAACCGGATGATGCAATCGATATATTCATCGAGCCCGAAATTGCCGGCCTCGCGCGGAATATCGCGGGCGTTGTGCCAATCGGTGATGAACACATCATGATCCGGCAACAATGTGCGCACCGTATCGCGCAGCAGCGTCGCAAAGTGCCCGGCCATCGGGGCCACCACCAGCACGCGCGGCTGTTGAACTGCCATGTCTTTTTTGAAATGCAGCAGATCGGCGAACGGCGTGTGCAACACCACTTCTTCGCTGATCAGCGCCTCATCCTCGCCAATGACAACCGCTTCAATGCCGAAGGGCGGGCGTTCATGCACCAGCTTGGCACGGGAAAACAATTCCGCACCTGCCGCCGCAGACCGCAGCAGGATATTGCCAAACGGTCCCGCATCGCCGCGATCCAGCATGGCCGTCGCAATTTCTGCGGCAGCGCGAAAAGGGGCAAGTAAATCGTCGCGCGCCTGATAGGCCTGATAAAGCATCCGCACCGGAAAGTTCCGCACCGCAAAAATTTTTGAAGACCAATTGGCAAAATGCTAGTGCATTTTATGCTGCATTGCGAAATACTTTCTTACAGAGGCTGAACGTGAAACGCCATGGCAAGCGCCGTTCTGACAATCTCGAGTAGGAATTATTCCTCCTGGGCCTTGCGAGGCTGGCTGATATGCCGGTTTTCCGGGCTGGATTTCCGCGAACAGATACTTGCGACCGACGATCCGCAAATGCGGGCCGAGCTATTGTTGCTATCGCCATCATTCCTCGTTCCCCGGCTCGAACATGCCGGGCTGACGGTCTGGGACACGCTGGCGATTGCCGAATATCTCCACGAGTCGTTTCCCAAAGCGGGCCTATTGCCGACGGGGCTCGCCGCCCGCACCCACTGCCGCGCCGTTAGCGGGGAAATGCATGCAGGCTTTGCCGCCTTACGCTCGGCGCTGCCGATGAACCTGAAAGCCAGTTTCCCGGATTTTAAAATCTGGGCAGGCGCGCAAAGCGATATCGACCGCATCACCACCATCTGGCGCGACTGCATCAAGGCGTATGACGGGCCTTATCTGTTCGGCGAGAAGCCGTGCCTGGCTGATGCGATGTACGCGCCGGTCTGCATCCGCTTTCAAACCTATGGTGTGAAGCTCGACAGAATTTGCGCCGACTATCGCGACAGCATTCTCACGCTGCCCGACATGCTGGAGTGGATCGAGGCCGCGAAAGACGAACCAGACGAGAAAGATCTCGAAGCCGAGTTTTAACCCTCACCCGGCTTGCTTTGAAGCTGCACGTAATTCTGGATTCCCATCTGCTCGATGAGACGAAGCTGGGTTTGCAGGAAGTCGATATGGCCTTCCTCGCTCTCCAGAATGTCGGAGAACAGCGCGCGCGACACGTAATCGCGCACCTTTTCGCAATGGGCGATGGCTTCCTTCAGATCAGGATGGGCATGTTGTTCAAGGCGCAGATCGCAGGCGATCACCTCCTGCACGTTCTCGCCAATCATTAGCTTGCCGAGATCCTGAAGGTTCGGAAGGCCGCCGAGAAACAGGACACGCTTGATCAGCCTGTCCGCATGTTTCATCTCGTCGATGGATTCTTTGTATTCGTGCTCGGCAAGCTCGCTGAGGCCCCAATCGGCCAACATGCGCGAATGCAGGAAATACTGATTGATGGCGGTGAGTTCGTTCTTCAGAACAAGATTGAGAAAGCGAATAACCTCGCCATCGCCCGGAAGCGAGGCAGTGGGGGAGGGGCCTACGCCGCTTGTGCCGGTTTTTGGCTGTCCGGCGCCTCGTCCAGCAGCATCACTTCGATCTCGTCCTGGCATCGTCCGCAATTCCTCTCCACGCCGCACTTGGCATAAACGCTATCCGGGCAGGCGGCGCCACTTAAGATGGCAGCGCGAACCTGCTTGTCGTTCAGCCTATTGCAAACGCAGACAATCATCTACGGACCCTGTCCCTTCGTCCTCCCAAATATGTTGCGTTTGCGACTGATTGTCAATTGCGCAGTGTAAAAAGGTCTGCGCCAAAACGCGCGCGCGAAAAGCTGGAATTCCGCCCTAATTTGCGCCCGATATGCGCCGCCACCCAACTGATATGCCGCCATGCGCGCAGCCTTAGCCCGCCTCAAAGCCCATGAGCGCCAGCTTTCGGCGCTGGCCATGGTCGGCGGTTTTATCTTCGACAATTTTGCCTTTGGCCGGATCGATCACCCGGCCACGCAAATCGTCTTCACGGGCTATCTGCTGTTCGCGGCCATCTCCATCGCCGTCCACCATTCCTGCGAAGCGCGCGCGGAACATCGCGGTGAGGTCTTTCGCTGGCGCGCCGTCGCTTCGGCCCTGACCCAGTTTGCGCTTGGCGCGTTATGGAGCGCCTTTCTCATTTTCTACTCACGCAGTTCGGCGGTGATTGTGTCATGGCCGTTCCTCGCCGTGCTCGCCGCCATTCTCCTCGGCAATGAGTTTCTGCGCAGCTATCACGCCCGGCTGGTGTTCACCGTCGTGCTGTTTTTCATCGCGCTGTTTTCCTACATGACGATCGCGCTGCCCATCGCCGTCGGCACGATGGATGAGTTCACCTTTCTCCTCAGCGGCGCGGCCACGCTGATCGTCTTTGCGGCCTATCTCATCCTTCTGGCGCTACTCGGGCGGCAAAGGGTGTGGAACGACATCGGCAAAATATCCCTCGGCGCCTTGGCCGCCTTCTGCGCCATCAACCTGTTCTATTTCTTCAACCTGCTGCCGCCGATCCCGCTCGCCATGTCGGACAGCGGCATCTATCACAAGGTGACGCGCGAGAACGGCGGCTACCGCGCGGTTGGCGAGCCCGTTCCCTGGCAGGTGAAATTCGGCCAGACGCAAGACGTTCATCTGAAACCGGGCGAGCCGCTCTATGCCTATAGCGCCGTCTTCGCCCCCATTGCGCTCAAAACCCGCATCGTCCACCGCTGGCAATATCACGATGCAAAGACAGGCTGGACCACCGCCTCCACCATCGGCTTTCCCATCACCGGCGGGCGCGACAACGGCTATCGCGGCTTCACCCAAAAATCCAACCTGCGCCCCGGCGCCTGGCGCGTAGATGTAGAAACACCAGATCACCGCGTTATCGGACGCCTGCGGTTCAACATCAGTTGGGTGACAACAGAACCCACGCTACAAACGCGGGATCTGAAATAGCTCTGTCAAACCGCTTTGATCTCGCCCACGCCCGGCCCTTCCGCAGGCATCACGCGATACGCACCGAGCGAGCTGCGCGCATAAGGCTTGGCAAGCTGATCCACCGCAATCAACTCACCCGTCACCGCGTCGGGCGTGATGGTGAGCAGGGTGTAGCCCTTGCGGTTCTGATCGCAGAACACCACTTCCTTGTTCTGCGCCATGAACAGTTTGCCCAGTTCAAGGCTCGGCATAAAATCGCCCACCGAGGGGCTGGTGACAGCGCTGGTGCCGAACTCGGCTGCCACGCGCGCGCCGCCCGCGTCATGCAGATCGTTCACCCAAAACGCATGACTGTCGCCTGACACCACCACGACATTGCCGTTGGAGGCTTTGATCGCGTCATACACACGCTCGCGCGCGGCGGGATAGCCATCCCAGCCATCGGGATCGAACGGAATGTCGTAGCTGAACAATTCCACCCCCGCGATCACCCGGTCGCGATACGGCCCTTCCGGCAAGCTCGCCAGAATGGCGTGCACTTTTTCGCTGCCCAGCGCGCGATAGAGGCTGGGCGCCACGGTGCGCGCCATCACCACCTGATTGCCCAAAATCTGCCAGGGCTGTTTCAGCGCAACAGATTTCGCAATCTCCAGCCCAAGCCATTCTTCCTGTCTCGGCCCCAACATCAGCCGTTCGGGATCGGCGAGCACCGCCTTCAGCTTCTCAACATCCGGCCCCAAAACATAAGGCGCAGGTGGCTTGCCGCCCGCTTTCACCGCCGCCCAAACCCGCGCCACAATGGCCGGGTCGGTCACAGTTTTGCGCGTGGCGGGATCGCTGCCTTCATACACCATCAAAGGCAGATCACCCGGCCGGTCATATTCCAGCATGTGCGAGCGGGCGACCAGCCGCGATTCCACCATGATCAGCGATGCCAGATCGCCGAACTGAAACGAGCGGTTGATGGATTCAAACGCGCGCCCCGGCGCCGGTTCGCGAATTGGCATCCATTCATAATAGGCCCGCAGCGCCGCCTGTTCGCGCGCAATCCATGGCCCTTGGGTTTTGGGATGATGATTTTCCGCGCCGCCCGCCCAACTGTCATTGGCGGTTTCATGATCGTCCCACACACAAATCCACGGCGCGCGCGCATGCGCCGCCTGCAAATCCGCATCGCGTTTGTAAAGCGCATGGCGCGCGCGATAATCTGCCAGCGTCACAGTATCGTGCGCCGGATCGGGAATACGCCCGATCTTCGCGCCGATGTTCATCCCATAGTCAGCGGCGGCCGCGCCATATTCGTAATAATAATCGCCCAGCTCCACCACCGCGTCGAGCCGTTCGAGCTTGGCAATATCGTCATAGGCGTTGAAGAACCCGCCCGGATACAGCGCACAACTGACAAAAGCGAGCACCACATCCTTCACCGGCCCGGCGGGCAGGGTGCGGGTGCGCCCCACCGGCGAAACAGTTTTGCCTGCGCGAAAGCGAAAGAAATATTCCTGCGCAGGCTCAAGCCCTTCAACATCCACCTTCACCGTAAAATCGCGTTCGGCAGTGGTGCTCACCTGACCGTGCGCCACGCTACGGCGGAACGAAGGCTCGCTTGCGATCTCCCAGTCGAGCGTGATCTCGGCGGCTTTCGCATCGCCCGGCGTCACCCGCGTCCACACCACCACGCGATCCTGCAACGGGTCACCGCTGGCAATGCCGTGCTCAAACGTCACCGGCCCGCGGTAACTGCTGGCCAAGCCTTCCGTGAGTGTGAAAGGGACTGCGCCCGTCAGCGCCAGAAGTGAAAGCGCATCCCGCCGATCAATGTTCATGTGTTCCCCGCTGTGTGCCCATCCGCGTCCATCACCATCTGCTGCACTCTGACATAGTCGGTCTTGCCCGTGCCCAGCACCGGAACGGCGTCCACCTGAATGATGCGCCGTGGCACCGCAAGCTCGGATACACCGTGATTATGCGCCCACCCCAAAAGGTCCATGCGATCCGGTTTAGGGCAATCGGTCACCAGCACAATCTGTTCGCCCTTAATGCGATCAGGCACTGCAATGGCAGCATGGCTATGATCCGGCCACAGCGCAGAGGCGCAGCTTTCAACCACGGCGAGCGAAACAGCTTCCCCGCCGATCTTGGCAAAGCGTTTCAATCGCCCACGTATCTGCACATAGCCATCGGCATCGATGCTCACCACATCGCCGGTATCGTACCAGCCGTCCTTCGGCGGATGAATCATCCCCGGCGCCTCCGGCGTGATGTAGCCCAGCATGATATTCGGCCCGCGAATAATCAGCCGCCCGGCATTGGGTATGCCCTCAACAGGCTCCAGCCGATATTCAATTCCCGCCATCAAATGGCCCACAGTGCCAGCACGGTTCGCCCCCAACTGGTTCGCCGCCACCACAGGCGATGCCTCGGTTACGCCATAGCCTTCCAAAAGCTCGATGGAATATTTCTTGCGCAACAGCGCGCGCGTCTCATCGCGCAACCGCTCTGCACCACACACCGCAAGGCGCAACGAATTCAAATCCCCCGGTTCGCCCGCGCGGGCATATTGCGAGATGAACGTATCGGTCGAAAGCATGATGGTCGCTTTGGTGTCGCGCACTCGGCGCGCGATTTCGCGCGGTTGCAGCGGGGTCGGGTGAAACGCCACCTTCACCCCCACATGCAGCGGCAGCAACGCCCCCACCGTCAGCCCGAAGCAATGAAAGGTCGGCAGCGGATTGAACAACACATCGCTCTCCGGATAGAGCACAATATGCGCCCGCACCTGTTCCAGATTGGCGATCAGATTGGAATGGGAGAGTGCCACCCCTTTGGGCAGCCCTTCGGTACCGGAGGTGAACAGAATAACCGCGGGCGATCCGGCATCGGGGCGCGCCGCCACCAGATGCGGCAACATCGAACCCGCCACCGCCATCGCCTTGTCACGCAGCGAAAGATTTTCGCGCACATCCTCCAGATAGATGAACTCAGCCACGCCGTTCAGATCGGCGATCAACGATTCCAGCTTGCCCAGCTCAATGAATTTATGCGCGGTGACAATGCGCCGAACCTTGGCGGTGCCCAGCGCAGATTTCAGCCCCGCGCTGCCATTGGTGAAGTTCAGCATCGCCGGCACGCGGCCATAGGCCGAGAGCGCATAGAACGACAACACCGAGCCCGCGCCGGTCGGCAGCATCACCCCCACGCTCTCTCCGGGGCGTGTGCCTTTCTTCAGCGCGCTGCCCAGCGCGAAGGCGGCGCGAATGATCTCGTCATAGGTCATCACCCGGCCGTCGCCATCCACCAGGATCTGGCGTTTGCCACCAAACCGGTCCCGCGCATCCAGCAGTGCGTGAAACACCGGCTGCGCGTCATAGGCCAGGTCGGATGAAACTATTTCTTCGCCGGATGCAGCGGCAACGGTGGCCAAGGTCAAATGCGTTTCCCCCACAGCGTTGTTGTTTTGTCTGTCGCGAATCCTACCCCAGTTGTGAGGGGTGGCAACCCATGGACAGCAGAGAAACGCACCAAAAGAAAAGGGTGGCTGCACGAGGCAACCACCCTTTTCCCGATCATGCGAACCTACCCGGGGGGCGGGCGGCTCACCATGTCGTTTCTATATACAGTATCATTGCCGAAAAATCGATGAACGCAATGGCCCTGCATGGCGCAAAAGAGCGCAAAAATTGACAATGGTATCAATAACTAAGCAATCCCGCGGAATGCCAGTGATTTCTCTGACGTAGATGTCTATATGTCGGAACATGACCACCGTAATTGATCTCATCAACACCCACCGCGACCAGCGCCACCCCGAAAAAGCGCATCGGCCCGATAGCATCGTATTGCGCAAGCCGGACTGGATTCGTGTGAAAGCCCCCGTCAGTCGGGAATATTCCAACACAAAGTCCATCGTGCGTGAACACAAGCTGCACACGGTCTGTGAAGAAGCGGCCTGCCCGAACATCGGCGAATGTTGGACCCACGGCCATGCCACCATGATGATTATGGGCGACACCTGCACGCGGGCCTGCGCCTTCTGCAATGTCAAAACCGGTCTGCCCGGTGCGCTCGATTCGGATGAACCGGCCCATGTCGGCCAGGCGGTAGCCAAACTGGGCCTGCGCCACGTGGTCATCACCTCGGTCGATCGCGATGATCTGGCCGATGGCGGGGCGGAGCATTTCGCCCAAACCATCACCGCGATTCGCAAATATTCTCCCGGCACAACGGTCGAAGTGCTGACGCCCGATTTTCTGCGCAAGGACGGCGCGGTCGAAATTGTGGCCGCCGCAAAGCCCGATGTGTTCAACCACAATCTGGAAACCGTGCCCCGGCTCTATCTCACCGTGCGTCCCGGCGCGCGGTACTATGCGAGCCTGCGCCTGCTCGAACGGGCCAAGGACTTGTCGCCCGAAGGCTTCACCAAATCCGGCCTGATGGTCGGGTTGGGGGAGAGCCGCGAAGAGATCATGCAGGTGATGGATGACCTACGCGCCGCCCATGTCGATTTTCTCACCATCGGCCAATATCTCCAGCCGACG
>DATJDE010000002.1:0-13210 GCA_035497595.1 Rhizomicrobium sp.
TTCGAGCTGGCCGAGGGTTTGCTGCGTGGTCTGGCCCGGCAACTGCGCCGAGACCTGGCCTTGCGCATTGACCGAGATCGACAGTGCGTTTTGCGGCACCGCGATGCCGGGCGCCACGACATAGCCTTTGTTGGTCACGATCTGCCCTTCGGGCGACAAAGCGAAGTTACCCGCACGGGTGTATGAATCGGTGCCATCGGGCTGCTGGATGCGGAAGAAGCCGGGGCCTTGCACCGCCATATCATACGGGTTGGAGGTGGAATTCATGTCGCCCTGGCTGGTCACCCGGTAGACGGCCGCCGTGCGCACACCGGCGCCAAGCTGGATGCCCGACGGGATGATGGTGCCGGAATCGGACGACTGGGCGCCTGCCTGTTCGATGTTCTGATACAGCAGGTCCTGGAATTCGGCGCGCTGGCGCTTGAAGCCGGAGGTGTTCATGTTCGCCAGATTGTTGGCGATCACTTCGACGTTCATCTGCTGCGCCAACATTCCGGTGGAGGCAATGCTCAAGGCTCGCATGGCTTAACTTCCTTTACGAATTCGGCATGGCGCCAAGCTTGGAAACAGCCTGACGCATGAGATCTTGATGGGACTGGGTGATGCTGGCGGTCAGCTGATAGGCGCGGGTGACTTCGATCATGTGCGAAATCTCGACCACCGGTTCGACATTGGAATTTTCCAACATGCCTTGCTGGAGGGCGGCGTGTTCGGCGGGTTTGGGCGCTTCGTCGGTCGAATAGGTGCTGCCGCCTTCCTTCTTCATCGCGGCTTCATCATCGAAGGCGACGAGGCGGACTTTGCCGAGCTGGCCCTGTTTGCCGGTGATGGTGCCATCGGCGCCGAAGTGAATGTCGCCGTCATCGGTCGAGAAGGTGAGGGGGCCGCCTTCGCCCATCACCTTGTTGCCATTGCTGGTGACGAGATTGCCTTCGCGGTCGAGCTGGAAGTGCCCGTCGCGGGTGTAGCGGTCGCCGCCGGGGGTTTGCAGCACGAAGTAGCCCTTGCCGTTGACCGCAAGATCGAAGGGCGCGTTGGTGCGGTCCATCCGGCCTTCGCTTTTGTCGCGCACGACGCCGCGATCGACCACAAAACTGACGAGCTGCGTGCCCTTTTCGGTTTCGGAGGGTTTCATCCGGGCGAGAAATTCTTCGAACTTCACCCCTTCGCGCTTGTAAGCGGGGGTGGAGACGTTCGCGATATTGTTCGCGATCACGTCCATAGAGCGGTAGGCCGCAAGCTGATGCGACAGGCTGACGAGTAACGTATTGTCCACGGCTAGGCCCTTTCTGGTCCAAACCATTTCTTTGGTCCGCTAAGCCCTATGGCCGCGCCCCTTGCCCGCTAACCATTTGCATGTGCCGTGCCAGCACAGATTTTCAGGCGCTGCCTGGTTTTTTGGCCTTTCCCGCCGCTTTGCGCAGGCCCTCCCGGCAAAGACTGCCGGGCAAAAAGGCGATTTGAACCACTCCTTAACCACGATTGCCTAACGTGCCGGAGGTCGAGGCCGGACGGGCCAGGGAAACAGGGCAATGCTGGGCAAACTGTTCAAGAAAAAACAGGCGGACGCCGCGCCTGCGGATGATGGGGAGGCCAAGGTGCCTGCCACGACGGACGCATCTGCCGATGGTGACGGCGCTGGTGAAGTGGCACCTAAACGCTTCGGTAAGAAATTTCTCCTGCTGGCGGGCGCGGGCGGGCTTGTGCTGCTTCTGGCGGCGGGTGGGGGAGCCTATGTCTTTTTGTTCGCCCCTGCGCCGCACGCTGAAGAGACGAAGACAGCCATTCCCCTGACGCCGCCGCAGGTCGCCTATTACGATGTGCCCGACATTATTGTGAACATTCAGACCGCAGATGGCACCCCCGCTTATTTGAAGGTGGGGATTTCACTCGAACTCGACACGCCGGAACAAAAGGCCGGGATGCAGGCGCTGATGCCGCGCGTGGTCGACCAGTTTCAGGGTTACTTGCGTGAATTGCGGGTCGAAGATCTCAAAGGATCCGCAGGCGTGATGCGCCTCAAGGAAGAATTGCTGCGCCGGATCAATGTGGCGGCGGCACCTTATTCCGTGCGCGACGTGCTGCTCAAAGAAATGATTGTTCAATAAACAACAGGCTTTTACATGGCTGACGATATCGAAACCGAGACCGAAGCGGCCCCGCCCAGCGAGGCCGAATCCAGCGGCCCTTTGAGTGCGAGCGGAGCAACTTCGGAGCGCATTCTCAATCAGGAAGAGATCGACAGCCTTTTGGGCTTCGATATCAATGACGACCAGTTGCAGGACAAGAGCGGCATTCGCGCCATCATCAATTCGGCGCTCGTCTCTTACGAACGCCTGCCGATGCTGGAAATCGTTTTCGACCGGCTGGTGCGGTTGATGACGACGTCGTTGCGCAACTTCACCTCCGACAATGTCGAAGTCAGCCTCGATAACATCACCTCGATCCGGTTTGGCGATTATCTCAATTCGATCCCGCTGCCCGCGATTCTGGCAGTGTTCCGAGCTGAGCAACTCGACAATTATGGGTTGTTCACGGTCGATTCCAACCTGATCTATTCGATTGTGGACGTGCTTCTGGGCGGGCGGCGCGGTACTTCCGCCATGCGCATTGAGGGGCGGCCCTATACGACCATCGAACGCACACTGGTGCAGCGCATGGTCGAAGTGATCTTGCAGGACATGATGCAGGCGTTCGAGCCTTTGGCGCCGGTGAATTTTGCGCTCGACCGGCTGGAGACCAATCCACGCTTTGCCGCGATTGCGCGCCCTGCCAACGCGGCCATTCTGGTGAAGCTGCGCATCGACATGGAAGATCGCGGCGGGCGTATTGAGCTGCTTCTGCCCTATGCCACGCTGGAGCCGATCCGCAAGCTGTTGCTGCAACAATTCATGGGCGAAAAATTCGGGCGCGACTCGATCTGGGAGAGCCATCTCGCTTCGGAGCTATGGTCCACCAAGGTCGATATTCACGCGATCCTCGACGAGCAGATCATGTCGCTCGACAAAATCATGAACCTGAATGTGGGCGATACGGTGATGCTCAATGCCAGCCCCGAATCCCGCATCGAGCTGCGCTGCGGCAACGTTCCGCTGTTGCGCGGACGCATGGGCCGGGTCGGCTCATCGGTTGCGGTGCGGGTGGATGAAGCCATTGAACGCACCGATGCCAGCCGCGGCCTTTAAGGATATCTCGCCATGACGCTTTCCATGATTATCGAACTCGTTCTCTCCGGGCTTCTGGCTGCAACCCTGTTTTATTGCATCGTGCTGGAGCGCAAACTGTCTGCCTTGCGCAAAGGGCAGGATGGTTTGAAAAACACCCTGGCGCAGTTGAACGGCGCGGTCGCGACCGCCACCACCTCGATGACGGCGCTCAAAGCATCGGCCAGCGACATCACCCAGACGCTGGATGCGCGCCTTGGCCATGCCCGCGGGCTTGCTGATGAATTGGGCGTGTTGTGCGGCTCGGGCGAGCGCATTGTCGAGCGCTTCGCCGAACGGATTGACGCAAAAGCACAGCCGCGTTCTGCCAAAACCGATGCAGCCCTGCCGAGCACCTCTATCATGGACCGGCTGGACAGTGGCCGGTTCGCAGGCTTTGGGGCGGTGCGCTGACCATGGAAAAACTGTTTTCCTATGTGCGGTTGCTGCCCATTTTGATGGTGGTGTGCGGCTTTTTACTGGTGATCAAGGCTGTCGGCATTTCTGAACAGGCCTATGCGCAGGTCATGGCGCCCGGTGCGGCACCCGCCCAGACGGCGATGCCGCAAACGCCCCGCCCCCGCCATGACATTGCACAAGACCGCGAATCTTCCAGCCCGTCGGAGGTCGATCTTCTGACCGGGCTTTCCAAGCGGCGCGCTGAACTGGATGCGCAGGCGAACACTTTGTCGATGCGGGAAAATTTGATTGTCGCCGCTGAACGGCGTGTCGAAGAACGGATTGCCGCGCTGAAGCAGGTGCAGGGCCAGATCGAGGCGCTTCTGGCCAAGCGCGATGCGGCGCAGGAAGCCCAGATTGCCACGCTGGTCAAAACCTATTCGGCGATGAAGCCTGCCGATGCGGCGCGGATTTTCGGTGGCTTGAACGACGGGATTCTCGTGCCGGTTGCCGGAGCGATGAAGCCGGACGTCCTGGCCCCCATTCTGGCAAAAATGCCGGCGGATGTGGCGCAGCGGCTGACACTCAAGCTTGCCAACCGGCTGAACCTGCCGGAGGACAAGCCCGTCACGGTCGCCGCGAACCAGACGCCTGCACCCGCCACCGCAATTGCGCCGCCAAACGGTGCTGCGCCGGTTCTGTCTACACCGCCCGCTGCGGCAGCGGCTGCCCCCCCGCAAGGCGCCACCCCACAGGTCAATCCTCCGCAGGCCAAAACGGGCGGATAGGATGGCACGCGCGATGGCCGGGCTGAGCATGTGCACGCCTGTTCTGGGCGCGCTGCTGCTTGCCGGAATGATCTCCACGGCACAGGCGGCTGACACGATCAGCGCAAACGCTGCGGGCGGATATGGGCGCTTGCTCATTACGCTCGATCCGGTGGCCAAGGCTGAAGCTGCGTTGAACGGCGCGGTGTTGACGCTTCGTTTTGACCGCAAGGTGGGGTTCGACGCATCTTCTATCGCGGCGCAATTGCCCGCTTACATCGCCAGCGGGCGGATGGATGGCGATGGGCAGACATTTCGCTTTGCCCTGACGCGCAGCTTTCGTTTGCACACCAGCATGGCTGCAAACCGCACGGCGGTTGATCTGCTGCCGGAGAATTTCAGCGGCACGCCGCCCGCGCTGGTCAAACCTGTTATTGCCGCGGCCAAGCCTGTCGATCCGAAGACGTTGCCGCCGATCAAAGTGCGGGCGGGCGTCTATGCGCAATATTCGCGGCTGGTGTTCGATTGGCCGAAGCACACGGCCTATTCCATTTTTCCGGGCAAGGGCCATCTCACCATCCGGTTTCAGGGGCTTGCACAGCCTGATTTTTCTCCCGTCGAGCGGCTCGCTCCGCCCTGGGTGAAACCTGCGGGCTGGCGCATTGACGGGCAGAATCTCGTTGTCGAACTCGCCATCGATCCGGGTTCGCGCCACAAGAGCTTTACCGATGGCAACCGTATCGCGCTCGACATTCTTGCGCCGCAGACCGACGCCTCGGTCGCGGCCGCCAAGCCTGCCGGGGTGAGTGCAGATCAGGCCAAAATCATTGCCGATGCCGCCACCGCGCTGACGCCCAAAGCGCCGTCGGATAGTAATGCCAAGCCAGCGCCGAACACGGCACAAACACCGCCACCCAATAGCGTGACACCGCCCGCACCGGAATCTGCCACCGCCGCGCGCACCGAAACCGGCGCCATTGTCACCATTCCTCATGCCTCGGGCCACATGGTTGCCGCTTTTGTACGCGGGATGACGGCCTGGCTGATTGTCGACACGGCGCTTACCATCGACCCTGTGCGGCTGAAAGCCGAGCTGGGCGATTTGCCGGAGACGGTGGATGTGGCAAGCGGCGACAATGCCACCATCCTGCGTATCGGGCTCAAGACCCAATCGCAGATCGCGGTGCGTGAAGACGGCGTGGATCTGAAATTGCTGCTGGCGCCTGCAAACAGCGTGGCCCCAATCGGCATCGGCTTTGCGCGCGATGTGGGGGAGAACGGCGTCTCATCTCTCGTCACTCTGCTGCCGGGCGCCAACCGGGTGCTGACACTTTCCGATCCCACGGTCGGCGATACGGTGATTGCCGTGCTGGGCCGCGCAGGGCGTGCGGTTCTGGCGGAGCGCGATTATGCCGACTTTGCCGTTCTGCCGACCGCGGCAGGCATTGCAGTGAAGCCGCTGAGCGATGGGCTCATCGTCACCGCCCATGATGCGCGGGTGCGCATTGCCCGGCCAGGTGGCCTTCATCTTACGCCGCCTGCCGCCACCTCGCAGACACTGGCGCTACTGGGGGACATCAATGACAACGCCTCCTTTCTCGATTTCGCCCGCTGGCCCAAGGCCGAGGGGGCGGACTTTCTGAATATGGAACGGGCGCTGCGCACACGCCTTGCCAAGGCCGACGCCGCCAACATCAATCGCGAACGGCAGGCACTGGCGCGCTTTTATCTGGCCAATGGATTTGCGGCTGAGACGCTGGGCGTGCTGGCGCAAATGCAGGCGGCTGATCCGGCGCTGGAGGGCAACCGGCAATTACAGGTGATGCGCGCAGTGGCCGATTTTCTGATGGGGCGTTATCGCGCCACCCATAATGATTTGATCGGCGCGAGTTTTGCCGGGGACCGCCATGCCGCGTTCTGGCGCGGCCTGGCCGATGCGGGAAGCGAAAACTGGACCGATGCGCGCCAGGCACTGCTGGATGCGGGACCGGTGATCAAACGCTACCCCGCTGACTGGCAGGCACGCGCGCAGCTTGCCATCACCAATGCGGCGCTTGCCGCGGGCAATGTGGAACAGGCCGATCTTGCGCTGGCCAAAGTGCCAAAGGCTTTGCCGAAGACGCTGATGCTGGAACGTGAGCTGGCCCATGCGCGGCTTCTGGGCATGGAAGAACGCTATAAGACCGCCGCGCCGATTTTTGCCGCACTGGCGCGCAGCGGCGACGACCGTATCGCCGCCCATGCGATTTACGAAAACACCCTCGCGGCCCTTTCCGCCCGTGCCATGTCACGCAGCACGGCGATTGAAACGCTGGAGAACCTGCGCTTTCGCTGGCGCGGGGATGCGCTGGAAATGAAGACCTTGCGCAAGCTGGGCGCGTTGTATGCGCAAGCGGGCCGCTGGCGCGACAGTTTTGAAAAGCTGCGCATCGCCGCGCTTTATTTTCCCAATGACGACCTGGCGCGCCAGGCGCAGGACGATATGCGCAATGCATTTGAACATCTGTTCTTGAAGGGGCAGGCGGACACACTGCCGCCGATTGAGGCGCTGGCGCTGTTTTACGATTTTATCGACCTCACCCCGATTGGCCCCAATGGCGATGCCATGATCCGCCGCATGGCCGACCGGCTGGTGAAGGTGGATCTGCTGGGGCCTGCCGCCAAACTGCTCGACTACCAGATCACCAAGCGGCTCGATGGTGTTGCGCGGGCACAGGTGGCGATGCGGCTGGCGTTGGTTTATCTGATGGACAACAAGCCTGAAAAGGCGTTGCAGACGTTGCGTGAAACAGCCATCAGCGGACTGCCCGACGATGTCAATCACCAGCGCATGATGCTGGAGGCGCGGGCGCTTTCGGCGTTGCGGCTTTACGAACAGGCGCTTGATCTTGTTGTGGTGGACGGCTCGGAAGATGCGCGCAAACTGCATGCCGATATTGCCTGGGACAGCCAGCAATGGAGCCTTGCGGCTCAGAACACCGAAGCCCTGCTGGGTGAAGCGTGGAACGGTGATGCCGCCCTTGCCCCCGGCCAGCGGCAGGAGGTGATGCGCGCGGCGATTGCCTATTCACTGGCCAATGACGAGGCCAGTCTTGAACGATTGCGCAGCCGCTTCGCGCCGAAAATGCACGGAACGCCGGATGCCAGCGCCTTTGCCGTGGTCACCCAGAATATCGACCGGCAAGGCACGGCGTTCCGCGAAACCGCTGCAAAGGTTGCCTCGATTGGCACGCTGGAAGCGTTCATGAAAGATTTTCGCACCAAGCAGAAGCTGTAAGGCGACTGGAGCGCGCAGCCTCTGGAATTTGCTCTAACCTGGAACGGTTTGTGAGATTTCTTCCAGCCAGTCCTGCGCGCGCTCTGCAATCTTCTCCCAACCCGGTTCGCCCAGCATCCAGTGGCTGTGGTCATCGAGGTCTTCATAGACCGCGCGATTGCGATAGCGTTGCGCGATGCGGCGCACGGTGGCGGGCGGGTTCACTTTGTCGTAGCGCCCGGACAGGCACAGCACCGGGCAGGTGACCTTGTTCGCATCTACCGCGGTGGCGCGGCGGGCATCGAGCGCCCAATGCATGATCTCGAACGTCGCAAGCCCCGATTCCGGCACGAAGCGCGCAAAGATGCGGCTGCGGTCTTCAGGGGGCAGCATGTCGAGGGCGTTGGAAGCGGCGATGTCATAAGATGGCTGGATCGGCTTGCTCCAGAAATCGCCCGCGAAAAACATGGCACCTGCGGAGGCATATTCGAACATCGTGGACGGCAGCATGCCCCACGGCGCGGACGGCGCCAGGAGCACCAGCGCATGTACGCCATTGCGCGCCGCCAGCATTTGCGCGAGCAAGCCACCCATCGAATGGCCCACCAGAATGGGCGCAGATTTCAGCGTGGAGATGTCTTTTTCGAGATCGGCGGCATAATCGAGCACGCTGGTGGTGCCGAGCAGCGCAGGCGGGTTATTGCCGCAGTCATGGTAGCGTAAAGTGGGGGTGTGGACCTTATAGCCTTTGGCTTCGAAGGATGTGCGCAACCCGTCGAAAACCCAGCCGCCGCAGAATGCGCCATGGATCATTACGACAGGCGGCAGGGCGGGAGCCTTCGCCATCAAATCTCAGGTGCGGCAAGATCTTCAAACGCGGTCAGCACCCGAGCATAGGTGTCGCGTTTGAACGGCACCACCATGCGCGGCAGGGCTTCGATGGCGAGCCATTTCCAGTGGGCGAATTCGGGTTCGGGGGTGTTCACGTCGATCTCGCCGTCCTCGCCTTCAAAGCGCATGGCGATCCACTTCTGGCGCTGGCCGCGATATTTTCCGTGCAGCGCGATGCCGAGCAGATGCGGCGGCAGGTCATAGGCCAGCCAATCCTCCATCTCCCGCAGGATACGTGCTTTTTCGATTCCCGTTTCTTCCTTCAACTCGCGCAATGCGGCCTCTGCCGGGGTTTCACCGGGGTCGATGCCGCCTTGCGGCATTTGCCAGCCTTCCATCGTCTGATCGATGCGGCGGCCGACAAAGACCGCGCCGTCGCGGTTGAGGAGCATCACGCCGACACAGGGGCGATAGGGCAGATCTTCATGTCTGAGAAAAGAATGGGGTCGGGCCATCGCACACGCGGGTAAGAGAGAGCTATTTCGAATGCCCGACTATGGCTGATGCGGGGACCAGAACAAAGCCCCTCGACGACAGGCTGCGCGCCCAGTGGGACACCCTGTCCACAGAGACGGGATAGAGAAAGGCCGATCCAACGGCTACGCCATGGGCGCGTGCCTCGGTTTCGAGCGCGGACAAGGCGCGGTCGATGGCCGCGCCGTCCTGCACCTGGTCGATTGCGAGCGTGCCGCGCGCGAAAGCGGTGTTGGTCTGGCGCGCCAGATCGGGGGCGGCGGATCTTGGCGTGGAACCGCCATCATAGAACATCAGCCCGTGGCGGGCGAGAAAGGTCATCACCGGCGCCAGCGCCTCGGAGTTGGAGAGGAAGCGCGCGCCCTGATCGCCCGCGACGCCCACATAGCCGGTGAAGCGCGTCAGCGCCCAGGCCAGATGCTGGAGATTGGCTTCTTCGCCCTGGCCTGCGCGCAAGGTGTGCGGGCCGGGATCGCTATCGGGATAATCGGCTGGCTCCATCGGCACTTGCAGCAGCACTTCATGGCCGCGGCTGCGCGCATCGTTCACCAGGGTCTGGATGGCGCCATTGCGCGGCACAAAGCCGACGGTGACTTCAGGCGGCAGGGCCGCCAGCGCGGAGGCTGTCGCCACATCGCTCGCACCGAAGCCGAGCATGACGATGGCGATTTTGGGTTTGCCCGCTGCAATCGGTGCGTGGCGCGCATACGCGGCGAGGGGTGTGCGCCCACCGTCGGAAATGCGCGGCATCGGGCCTTGGGCGGTGTTGTCCACCAATGTCGGATCGGCCACCAGCGCGGAACCAGCATAGAGCGGGCGCAAGACCTGGCGCACGGTTTGGCCGGGCAGGGAGGCTTGAGCATGTGCAGGCTGGGGCGTGCTGGGGCTTTGGGCGCGGACGGCACGCTGGCGGCGGTTGCTGGCCGAATGAACTGCCTCCGACCAGGGCCGCGCCAATGCATTGGTGCGGATAATCGGGCCAATCTCCAGCCGCAGGCTGGGCTCATTGTCCCGGCCATCGCCGAACAGCACGATGCACAGGCAGAAGGCGACAAACAGGGTGCAGAGCACGGCGGCGACCCAGCCAAGCAGAAGCGGGCCTTCGGGAAGGGGATCCGTCAAAGTTTCGTAATCACTGCCTGAACCTTCGAGCGCCATGACGACCAGCTAGCACCTGCTGCGGTTACAGCTCGGTTAAAGATGACGCCCGGCCTATTTCGCCTTTGCTACGGGCGCGGGCTTTTCCGCCTTCGCGGCCGAGGCCGTGACGGTGGGCTTGCCGCGCAGCAGATCGAGCGCATAGGAGAGCTGGAAGTCTTCATACTTCTTGCCGGGCTGCGGGCGGATCACCGGGATCGCACGGCCCTTTTTCAGCGCGCTTTCGGCGGCCAGATGGCCCGGCAGATCAGCTTCGCTGGGGCGGATGATCTTGGGCAGCTTATCCTCTTCGGCCCCTTGCGCCACGGCGATGTCGGGCGTGATGCCTTGGGCCTGAATGGAATGGCCGGACGGGGTGAAATAGCGCGCCGTGGTCAGCCGCAGCGCGCCGCCGCCTTCACCCAGCGGGATCACGGTCTGCACCGAGCCCTTGCCGAAGGAGGTCATGCCCAGAATGGTGGCACGGCGATGGTCCTGCAGCGCGCCAGCCACGATTTCGGAGGCCGAGGCGGTGCCGCCATTGATCAGCACCACAATCGGCTTGCCGTCGGTGATATCGCCGCCCTTGGCGTCGTAACGCTGGGTGTCTTCGGCGTGACGGCCACGGGTGGAGACGATCTCGCCTGCGCTCATCAGGTCGTCAGAGACCGCGATCGCCTGATCGAGCAGGCCGCCCGGATTGTTGCGCAGGTCGATGACATAGCCCTTCACGCCGGAGCCGATCTGCTTTTTCAGTTCGCGCACCGCTTTTTCGAGGCCGGTATTGGTCTGTTCGTTGAAGCCGGTGATGCGGATATAGGCGACATCGTTTTCACGGCGCCATTTCACGCTGTCCACCTGGATGATGGCGCGCGCCAGCACCACGTCGAACGGCTTTTTCTCGCCCTGGCGCAGGATGGTCAGCGTCACCTTGCTGCCCTGGGGGCCACGCATCTTGTCGATGGCGGCGTTCAGGGCCATGCCCTGCACGGGAGTATTGTCGATGGCGGCGATATAATCGCCCGGCTTGATGCCGGCTTTGGCGGCGGGCGTGTCGTCGATGGGGGAGACGACCTTGACCAGCCCGTCTTCCATCGTCACTTCGATGCCAAGGCCGCCGAATTCGCCCTTGGTCTGAATCTGCATGTCGGCGAAGGTTTTGGCATCCATATAGCTGGAATGCGGATCGAGCGCCGAGACCATGCCCTCGATGGCATTGTCGACCAGCTCGCTGTCATCGACGGGGCGCACATAATTGGCGCGCACACGCTCAAAAGCATCGCTGAACAGATCGAGCTGGCGATAGGCCCCCAGATCATTGGCGCCCTGCGCGGGCAGCAATGTGATGGCGGCGCCGAAACCCAGAACGAGACCCAACACAACAAACGCAATGCGCTTCATGATTTCTGTGCCTTCCTGGGCTCGCTCATCAACCAGGGCGCCGGATCGACGCCTTTTCCGTTTCGCCGCAGTTCCATATACAGTTTTGCAGGCTCCGTCTGCGGCATTGTGCCGACGGGTTCTCCCGCCAGCAACTGATCACCTGGACGCACGGACACTCGGTCCAGACCTGCCAGAACAAGATCGTATCCAGTCGGCATCTGCAAGATCAAGACACGGCCTGTCTTCTGATAAGGGCCAGCAAACAACACCTGGCCATCGGTGGGGGCAACCACCTGCGCCCCGCCTTCGGCGCTGAAGGTCATGCCCGGTGCGCTGGCCCCGCCCACCCCATCCATCCCGCCGGAGGCCGAAGGCCCCAGAACCGGGCGAACAAGGGATTCCCGGGTCAGGCCCGCGCGGGCGCGGGCGCCTGTCACCACCATGACCCCGCCGACGGGGGCTTTGCTGCGCAGCTCCGCCACCCTGGAAAGCAGTGTTTCCAGGCTGGCAGCCTGCCCGGCCACGGTGTCGAAGCGGCTTTTGAGATCGCCATACTGGCTTTGCGCCTCGCTGGCCTCGGCTTCCTTCTGGGCGACCAGCTGATCCAGCTCATTGCGCGCGACCGAAAGCTCGGCGGCGTTGTGCGCCCGCTCGGCCCGCCGGGCCACCAGCGTTTCGCGGGTCTGGCGCAGGACTTTGAGTTTCTCGGCCAGTGCCGCCGCGGCCTTATAGAGCCGGGGCAGGGAGGCGCCCATCAGCATCGCGCTTTGCACCGCACCCGCCGCATCATCGGCCCGCATGATCATGGCGGGCGGCAGGTCATGTTGCAGCCGCTCGAGCACCGCGAGCAGGCGGCTGACTGCCGCCCGGTCCCGCGTGAAGGCGCGGGTGGATCTGTCTTCATCGGCGCGCAGCAGCAGAACCTGCGCATCCAGCGTGGTTTTTTCGGCTTCCAGTGCCTGCACCTTGGCGGCGGTGGCGATCAGCCGGTCGCGCAGGGTTTTGGTTTGTGCGGCGAGCGCATCGCTGCGGCTGCGCGCGGCTTCGACCCTGGGGCGGTTCTCATCGATCTGGTGTTGCAGCGCGCGATATTGATCCTGCGTGGTCGGCAGTTTGGCCATGTCACTGAGCGGCACGGCGCCGGTAAGCGCCTCAGCCACCGGCGGAGCCGGTGCTTTGACCTCTGCGCGCTCTATGGCTTTAGCGGCTTTGCGCGGCGCGGCGCTCAGCGCGGTAGAGCACAGAAGACTCAGCCCGAACGCCAGCGCGGCACGATGCCCGAAAGGACGGCCTGTGCGGTGCGCGGTCAGGCAATATCCTCCGCGAGCGTGGGTGCGCGTGCCGCCAGCGAATGGCCGCGCATGGCGGCAGGTGCTGACAGCCCCATCAGATCGAGCAGGGTTGGCGCGACATCGGCCAGACTGCCATTGGCGAGTTTGAGCCCGCTATTGCTTTTGGCATTGACCACAATCACCGGCACGTCGAGCGTGGTGTGCGCGGTATGGGGTTCACCGGTTTGCTGATCGCGCATCAATTCGACATTGCCGTGATCGGCGGTGATCAGCATCACCCCGCCCGCTTTTTCAACCGCTGCGCGCACACGGCCCAGACAGGTGTCGATGGTTTCCACCGCTTTGACCGCTGCCTCCATGATGCCGGTGTGGCCCACCATGTCGGAATTGGCATAGTTCACCACCACC
>DATJDE010000003.1:0-2086 GCA_035497595.1 Rhizomicrobium sp.
CGGTCTGACCACAAACGTCTTCCTAACCGACCCCCGCCTGTTCGGCGTGCGCGTCACAAAAAACTGGTGAGCGCGATGAAGAGGAACGGCATCACGCACACCCTACCTGTCATCCCCGGCGAGCGTAGCGAGGGAAGGGGACCCAGGTGTCAAACACCAAACGGTATTTCCCACCTGGGTTCCCTTCCCCTCGCGATGCGAACGCATCACTCGGCCGGGAATGACATGTTGAGGAAAATTTCTACGGGGGGAATCCAACAATGAGCGAACTGATCACAATCCGCGAACACCGCGCCTTCACCACCAAACATCTGCTGGCCACAGTCTCAGCGCTTGCCCTAACCGGCTATATTGCCTCATCCACCGCCGCAAAGGCGGACGATGCCACCCGTCCCACAGTCTGGGTTGAACTCGGCGGCCAGATGGAATTTCTGCAAGGCGCGAGCAGCACTTTCACGGCCCCCTTCATGTCCGTCGAACCAAAGGGGGCACCCGAGGGCGCGGACTACATTCTACCGGCAGGTGCCTACAACCCCGATCTCTTCGGGCCCAGTCAGCGCCCGGTGCGCAGAGCCTTTGGGTTAGAGGGAAAAGTGCTGTTCCAGCCAGAGGCTTCGGACTGGACCTTCTCTGCCGCCGTTCGCTACGGCCGTTCACACACCCACGGACACGCCCATGAACAGGGAGCGGGTATAACAATAGTTCTCGGAAATATTCTTAAACTTCCGGCCAACGTCGCGGAATTCGCCGATGAAGAGGCGGCGGCTGAAGAAAGCCATATGTTCCTCGATTTTCAGGCCGGCAAGGATGTTGGCCTCGGCGCGATCGGGCGCAACGGCCAGTCGAATATCAGTGCAGGCATACGTTTCGCGCAGCTATCGCTCAAATCGGACGCCGTCGCCTCCGCCCGGCCAATGGTGGGTCATGTCTTCACCTACCAGACCTACTTCCAGTACAAACTCACCGGTGAACAGCAGCGCAACTTCCGCGCCATCGGTCCGTCTCTGTCCTGGAATGCTTCAAC
Source organism: Rhizomicrobium sp. (assembly GCA_035497595.1). GTDB lineage: Bacteria > Pseudomonadota > Alphaproteobacteria > Micropepsales > Micropepsaceae > Rhizomicrobium. The sequence continues at coordinate 1,025 of DATJDE010000003.1, forward strand.
AGCCTTGCTGGGCGATAAGGATGATGCCGAATTGTCGCTCGATTGGGGTATCAATGGCGCAGTATTGTTCGGTCGCCAAAAGGCGCATGTCGCACACACCACAGCCGGTTATCATGTGACACACCCTGCGGTGCAAAAGTTCGCCCATAACCAACTCTACGCGAACAACGGAGATACCACCCGCTCCCGTTCCATCGTCGTCCCCAATCTTGGCGCCTTCGCAGGGCTATCGGTCCGCTATCCGTATGCCAGAGTCAGTTTCGGCTATCGCGCCGATTTCCTGTTCGGCGCCATGGACATCGGCATCGACGCCCGCAAAACCACCACCACCGGCTTCCACGGGCCATTCGCCAAGCTCAGCATCGGGTTATGAGGATAATCTAGCGGCGGTGTTGGCCCAGATGCGCATCTGTACACGCGCTATTCTCTTCAGGGGGTAAGCGCGACAATGAGCTTGCCGTCATTGCTGCCGTCGAACAGTCTGGAGAAGGCGGCTGGCACGGTCTCGATGCCGGTTTCAATATGTTCGCGCACCGTCAGGCTGCCGGCAGAGAGCCAGCGGCTCAAAACCTCCAGCGCCTCATCGCGGCGATGAAGGTAATCCTTCACCAGAAAGCCCTTCATCGAGGCGGAGCGCGCGATAACCTGCCAGAGATTCTGGCAGCCCTGTGCTTGCTTCGCATTGTAATCGGCAATCAGGCCGCACAGCACAATTCGCGCGCCTGAATTGATGGCAAGGAGAGATGCGTCGAGAAGCGCGCCCCCGACATTTTCAAAGCAGACGTCCACCCCATCCGGGCAGCATTGCCGGATCTGTTCCGCCAGCGCTTCTGCATCGCGGCCGGGATAGAGAACGGCATCGTCGAACCCAAACTCTTCGATTACGCGGCGGCGCTTGTCTTGCGTGCTAACAATCCCGACGGCGCGGCATCCGTGAAGCTTTGCAATCTGCCCGACCAGCGACCCCACCGCGCCAGCAGCGGCGCTGACAACAACCGTTTCGCCGGGTTTGAGCTGCCCGCAATCGAGCAGCCCGAAATAGGCTGTCATTCCGGTGATGCC
>DATJDE010000004.1:0-1913 GCA_035497595.1 Rhizomicrobium sp.
TTGGAAAGCGTGTTTACGGGAGACCGTAACGTGGGTTCGAATCCCACCCTGTCCGCCATTTCGCTAAGCCGGGAACACCGTTTCCCGCCGATTCCCCCTTTAGAGGCAACCAGCGTCCCCAACAGGCGCGGCCTGCGCACCCTTCAGGTTAGGTTCATTTAACAAGCTGCATTGTCCTTGCCATGACGGAGATACCGTCAAGTTGCGGCCCGAAAGGCGCGCCAAGCAGGACAAATTCGATGAAACGCGTTCTCAGCCTTGCCCTTGCCGTATCCCTACTGGGTTCGACCGCTGCAATGGCCGGCGGCTGGGGCGGACATCGCCATGGCGGCCATTATGGCTCGCACCACAGCTACCATCACGGCAACAATAATGCCGCCGCAGCGGTTGGCCTTGGAATATTCGCGCTGGGGGCACTTGCGATCATCTCATCGCAAAATGCCCAGCGCGAACCGGCCCCAGCCTATCACGACCGTTACGACGATCGCTATGGCCCGCCGCCAGGTGCTTATGACAATCGCTATGATGACGAAGGTTACGGCCCGCCAGATGACTACAACACCTATGAAGGTGACGACTGACGCCACAGCGCGGGCTTGGAGCTAACCTCCAAGCCCGATGCTGATTGTCGCGAACGGCCCATGAAAACTCATCGCTTCACGTTTGCGTGAATCGATCCCGGTATCCATCGCCCCAAAAAAGAAGTCCGCCCGGTAACCGAGGCTGATCTTAGCGCTGGCACGCCGGAAACTTACCCCAGCAAATCCGCCGAGATTTGGCACCACGACCGAACGGTGGCGTGCCGATGGTGCGGGGCTCGTCTGATAAAGCTGAGACACGGGATAGAGAATATTTTGCTGATTGAAATGGGACGCGAACGTATTGTGTGTAACGTCTGCCTTTTGCCGGCCGAACAGCACGGCCGCCGCGATGCCCCAATCAAACGTCACGCCATCGGTTGAGCGCCCCGCAATGGCCGCCGATCCTTCCCACGACACGGATGGGCCGATGGCTTGAAAACTTCGGGTGATCTCAGCCGAGCCGTAGAAGGTAGACATTGAGTTGAAAAAACCACCCGGAAGTTGGTTCATTTCGGGCCGCAATTTCAACTCGACGTCTTTTGCCGTTGCGAATTGCGCAAAGCGCACCCCGGCGGAGAAGGTGGATTCCCCACCCGTCCCGAATGCGCCCAGCCCTACATCTTTACCCACCTTGAAATCGACAATGACATGGCTTTCCCGATCTTTCACACGGACATCGGAGAAGGCCTGGTTCGGGGCCGGATCGTAGTATTGGTTGCCTTTCAGAAACCCGCTGACAATGGGTTTTCCCGGTGTTTGTTGGTGCACGCGCCGGTTGCTATTGGCGCGTCCATAGAGAACCGAGGCGGACAGAACCCAATCCGATCCCCGCGGTACGAAGGTGACCTCGCCTTCAAACCCCTTGGCGAAACGCGGCGGTCTTTGCAAGCCGGTCAGCGAGCCATCGGCCAACGCCGCACTGTCGGGATAGGCGCTTGCGAATGGCGGCGCGAACGCCTGGCCCTGCCCGTTCACCCGTTCGAGTTGGCCCCCGAGTTCGATCCAGACGGTGGGGCGGCTGGCCTCGCTGTCTGCCGCTTTCGCATCATGTTGTGCACCGATCATGGTGAGCAGCGCGAGTGCCGACACCGTGGTCAGAAGCTGGCGCTGAAAATGTCCGCCGCGCGGCGCGGTGTTGATCAATTCGCTCATTGTGTCAGTCCCCCCTTATTCACATTTGTCATTCCCGGCCGAGCCATGCGTGAGCATTGCGCGGGGAAGGGAACCCAGGTGTGAGCGCGCGTTTGGTGCGTGCCACTTGGTGCCTCGTCCTTCACATCACGCTGATGCGCGAGGCTCGCCGGAGGTGGCAGGCGAAGTACGTTGTTTTTT
>DATJDE010000005.1:0-8645 GCA_035497595.1 Rhizomicrobium sp.
GACCGCACCTCGCTCGACACTGAATTGTCGAAAATCGAAAAGCCCGCCGGAATCGCCAACCCGAAAGATTTCCGCAACGAGGTGGTGAAGTTTTCGCTGCGCTACCGGGCACAGAACGAAGGCAAGAACCCGGCCTGGACCGCGTACGAGAAAATCCGCAGCGTGATCGAAAAGCGCATGTTCACGCAGGTGGAAGATTTGTTGCCGGTCATCAGCTTCGAATCCAAAAAGGATACCGACACCGAGACCAAGCATAATGAATTCGTCAAACGCATGTTGGCACGTGGCTACACCGCCCGTCAGGTACGCCGTCTGGTCGAATGGTATATGCGCGTCAACAAGGCGGGGTGAGGTCGAGCGGCTTTAGCGCAAATGACCTATTTCATAGATCGCCGGCTCAATCCCAAGGGCAAGAGCCTCGCCAACCGCCAGCGCTTCCTGCGCCGCGCCCGCGCGCAAATTCGCGAGGCGGTGCAAAAATCGCTGAAGGATGCGGCTGTCTCCGACATCGGCAAAGAGCGCAAAATCCGCATCTCCACCAAAGGCACGCGCGAGCCGCGCTTCCGCCTCGATCCCCAAACCACTGGCAGCCGCGATTTCGTTTTGCCCGGCAACAAGGAGTTCATGCCGGGTGATGAAATCAAAAAACCGCCGGGCGGCGATGATGGTGCATCCGGCAAGCAGGCATCGAGCGGCGGTGAAGGCGAGGACGATTTCGAATTCACCATGACGCAGGAGGAGATCCTCGACATCTTCTTTGAAGACCTCGAACTGCCTAACCTCGTGCGTACCACGCTGAAAGAAACTCTAAGCAAAACCTGGAAGCGAGCAGGCATCACGACCTCAGGTTCGCCCAATCAGATCAACCTGATCCGCACCATGCGCAATTCCTTCGGCCGCAGGCTGGCCCTCAAACGCCCCACCTTTGCCGATGTGGCCGCCCTCGAAGCTGCGCTCGACCTGCTGGAACGCGAAGACCCGCCGAGCGAGGAAACGCGGGAAAAAATCGTCGCGTTGAAAGAGGATCTGGCCAAAGCCATCGCCAAACGCAAATGGGTGGCCTTTATCGATCCGATAGATGTGCGCTTCAACACCTTCGCCGAACAGCCCGTCCCCACCAGCAAAGCGGTGATGTTCTGCATGATGGATGTCTCCGGCTCCATGGGCGAACGCGAAAAAGACCTCGCCAAGCGCTTTTACATGCTGCTGCACCTGTTCCTGAAGCGCCGCTACGAAAAGGTCGATGTGGTTTTCATCCGCCATACCCACGATGCGCAGGAAGTCGATGAACAGGAATTCTTCTATTCGCGCCAGTCCGGCGGCACAGTCGTCTCCACCGCGCTCGACAAGATGCTCGAAATCCAGAAGGCCCGCTACGCCACCGACGACTGGAATATTTATGCGGCGCAAGCAAGCGACGGCTACACCCAGTCAGGCGATGCGCGGCTCTGCGTGGAGATGTTAAACGGCCAGATTATGCCGCTGTGCCAATATTACGCCTATATCGAAATCCTCGACGAACGCGAGATGGAGGTGTTTGCCAACGAAGATTCCGGCGCCGAACTGTGGCGCGCCTATCGCTCAATCGCGCAAATGTGGCCCAACTTCGCCACCAAGCGCATCTCCAAGCCCGCGGATATTTTCCCCGTCTTCCGCGAGCTGTTCAGCAAAGCGCAGAGCCTGTGATGCCAAGCCCCCTGTTTACCGGCGCCGAATGGGATTTCGCAACCCTCGACCACGTGTTCAAGGCGATCGAAGACATCGCGCTGAACGAGTTGAAGCTCGATGTCTATCCCAACCAGATCGAGATGATCTCGTCGGAACAGATGCTCGATGCCTATTCCTCCCTCGGCATGCCGCTGATGTACAACCATTGGAGCTTCGGCAAACTGTTCGCCCGCGAAGAGTCGCTGTATCGCGCCGGTTATTCCGCGCTCGCCTATGAAATCGTGATCAACTCCAATCCCTGCATCTCCTATCTGCTGGAAGAAAACAGCATGACGATGCAAACCCTCGTCATGGCCCACGCCGCCTTCGGCCACAATCATTTCTTCAAGAACAATTACCTGTTCCGTCAGTGGACCAATGCGGATGGTATTCTGGATTATCTCGCCTTCGCCAAGCGCTACATCACCGCCTGCGAAGAGCGTTATGGCCGCGATGAGGTGGAAGCGGTGCTCGATTCAGCCCATGCCATCATGGATCAGGGCGTCTTTCGCTATCGCCGCCCGCCGCGCCCCTCCCGCGAACGGGCAGCAGAAAAACAGCGCCGCCGCGACGAACATGTCGATGAAGCCTATAACGAGTTGTGGCGCACCTTGCCTGCCGGCATAGAGCCGCCCGCAATGCCGCCTTCGCCCGATCTGGAAGACGGCGGCGCCGACATGCGGCTGCCAGAAGAAAATCTGCTCTATTTCATCGAAAAATTCTCACCCGCGCTCAAAGCCTGGCAGCGCGAAATGCTTCGTATCGTGCGCAATCTTGCGCAATACTTCTATCCTCAACGCCAAACCAAGGTGATGAACGAAGGCTGCGCCACCTTCGTGCACTTCACCATCATGAACGCATTGTTCGACCGCGGCCTGATCACCGATGGCGCGATCTTTGAATTTCTCCACAGCCATACCAGCGTGGTGTTCCAGCCGGAATTCGACGACCGGCGCTATGGCGGCATCAATCCGTATGCGTTGGGTTATGCGATGATGGCCGACATACGGCGCATCTGCGAACAGCCGAGCGATGAAGACCGCGCATGGTTCGCGCCTTTCGCTGGTACGGGAGATTTCATGGCAGTGCTGAAAGATGCCTGGGCCAACTACCGCGATGAAAGCTTCATCGAACAGTTTCTGTCGCCCAAGGTGATGCGTGACCTGCGCCTCTTCAGCCTCGCTGATAGGGCTGAAGACGGCGCCTATAAAGTCAGCGCGATCCACAATGAACAGGGCTACCGCGCCTTGCGCACAACCCTCGCCCGGCAATACGACGTGGGCGCCGCCGATCCCAACATCCAGGTGGTGGGCGCCAATCTGCGCGGTGATCGCAAGCTACTGCTGGAGCACCGCATGCATCGCGGCATTGCGCTCAACCTCTCGGCGCGTGACCAGGTCAAAGCCCATATCGAGCGGCTTTGGGGTCACGACGTCGAGCTGGCGGAAGTCGCTGGCGATTAAGCCGACCAGTTGGCCGTCAGGTCGCGATGACAAAGAAGGCGGCAACCGCGCCGACGAACAGCGAAATCGCGCCAAACAGAATCACCATGTCGAGCATCCGTCCGCCCAGGTCGTGCTCTTCTTCGTGATGGGCATGAAGCATAGCCATATTGGCCTCCGTTCAGCCGGTCTGGCGGTCCAAGGGCCGCACATCCGGCACCCGTTCAGTCACACGCGCATTATATGACATTTTGGAAATGTTTATACCAAAATCACGTCTATCACCTCCGGAAGGCGAGGGTCAGGAGACCCCCGCATGCACGGCGGATTGCGCGGTTTCGATCAGCGGAGCCTTGGCCGCCTGCAATGCGCTGCTGGAAAGATCCGGGGCAGCAATCGCGCCCATCAGCAAAAATGCTGCACCCGCGATAACCAGAAGGCTCAGCGCTTCGGTTCCGACGACTTCATATTTTCCTAGAAATTTCATAGTCTTCTCCATAGTTATCGCTGCATTTATAGCACCGATACACGATAAAGATAGTGTGTATTTGCTGCATTGCAGCGAAACCCAGCTATGCAATTGACGCATGGCTCGAATGGACCGACTAGCGCGACAAAATTGCAACGCACAGGCCTCGCACACGCCCGGCCGCACGATTCCCTTCGGTAGGGCGTAATGATCGACTACGCTTTACGCATATGGAAGCAATCGATCTTTCCAACACTGCGCTGCTGTTAGGGGCGGGGCTGATCGTGGCGGGTATTCTCTCCAGCCTGATCGCCACCCGTTTCGGCGCGCCAATTCTCTTGATGTTCCTCGCGGTCGGTGTGCTGGCGGGGGAAGACGGCCCGGGGGGCCTGCGCTTCTCCGATTACCGCCTGACCTATCTTATCGGCTCGCTGTCGCTGGCCATCATCCTGTTCGATGGGGGGCTGCGCACCCGCTTTCTCCATGTCCGTGCCGCGGTCATTCCCGCCACGGTTCTGGCCACAATCGGGGTGGTCCTCACCGCAGGCCTGACCGCGGTTTTCGCGGTCTGGGTTCTGGATATCGGTTTCAAGGAAGGTTTTTTGATCGGCGCGGTGATCGCCTCCACCGATGCCGCCGCCGTGTTCTTTTTACTGCGCAGCGGCGGGTTGCAATTGCGCTCGCGGGTCGGCGCCCTGCTCGAACTGGAATCGAGTGTCAACGATCCGGTGGCCATCTTTCTCACGGTTGCCGCCGTCAGTGTGATTTCCACAGTCGGCGGCGGCGCCGAAACAGCCCAGCACATCATTATCGATCTCGGGCGCCAGGCCTTTCTCGGCACGCTGATCGGGTTGGGCGGGGGCTTCGGGATCGTGGCACTCCTCAACCGGGTCAGTCTGCCCAGCGGCCTTGCACCGCTGCTTGCCGTTTCGGGGGGCGTCTTGGTGTTCGGCATTGCCGCCTCTCTGGGCGGTTCGGGGTTTCTGGCGGCCTATGTCGCGGGCCTTGTGCTGGGCAATCGTCCGGTGCGCGCCTTTTCCGGCATCCTGTCGCTGCATAATGCGGTCACCTGGCTGGCGCAGATCGTCATGTTTCTCGCACTCGGCCTTCTGGTCTCGCCCCATCAGATGCTGGCGGTCGCCATACCCAGTGTGGCCATCGCGCTGTTCCTGATTTTCATCGCCCGGCCAATCGCGGTGTGGCTGTCGCTGTGGCCGTTCGGCTTCAACAGCAAAGAGCGTGCGTTTGTTGGCTGGGTGGGGTTGCGTGGCGCGGTCAGCATTTTCCTTGCCTCCATCCCCACTCTGTCCGGCCTGCCGGGCAGCCACATCTATTTCAATGTCGCGTTCTTCGTGGTGCTGGTGTCCCTGTCATTGCAAGGCTCGACCATCAAACTCGCCGCCCGCCGCCTCGGCCAGGCGCTGCCGCGCACCGGCTATCCCGTCACCCGCACCGAAGTGGATCTGCCCGGTCAGCACAATGTCGAAATGATCGGCTATCCGGTGGGCCATGAAAGCCGCGTCCTGTCGATGACCAAGCTGCCTGACTGGGCCAAACTCGCCCTTGTCGTGCGCGAAGGCAATATTCTGGAGCCTGTGGTGGCCGGTGCGCTGAGGGCGGGCGATTATGCCTATCTTCTCGCCCCTGAACTCAAGACCCACAGCCTAGACAGCGTGTTCGCGCCCGCCACCGAACGGCGCGGCATGGATCTGGAAGGGGAATTCGCAATCCGCGGCGATGCGCCGATCGACAAGATCGAGCAGTTCTACAGCCTCGGCGCCAGCGCCGATCAGCGCAAGAAAACGGTTGCAGAGTTTTTCGCGGAAAATTTCGACAAAGCGCCCGAAATCGGCGACAGCCTGATGGTCGGGCAAGCGCAGCTCATTGTGCGGGAGATGGCGGGCGACGATGTCTTCCTCGTCGCCCTGCATCTGGAGCCGGTACAGGCGCAAAGCTTGCGCGCGCGCCTGCGCACCGCCGCCCACCGCCTTTCAGGCGGCAGGACAAGCTAAAGGCTTACGGCTTGACCGGCGCGTCTTGCAGACGGGCAACCAGCTTCATCGTCTGGTCATTGCCCATCGTGTAATGGGTGGCGCCGGCATAGTCGTTGATCTTGTCCCAGTTGGCAGCGACTGTGTCGGCATCGGCGCCATGGCCCAGATTGACGCCATTGGTTTCCACCAGTTGCGCCGCCGAGAAGATCCCTGCGCCCGCGGTGACGATGTTGCCGGTCGGCGCATCTTCGCTGGCGAGATAGACAACGCCCGGCGTCACATATTCCGGCTTCAGCATTTCGAGCATTTGCGGCGGCATCAGGTTCTCGGTCATGCGGGTGGCAGCCACCGGGCAGATCGCATTGACCTTGATGTTGTCCTTGGCGCCTTCCAGCTTCAGCGTGTGCATGAGGCCGACAAGACCAAGCTTCGCCGCGCCATAATTGGTCTGGCCGAAATTGCCATACAGCCCGGTGGACGAGGTGGTGACGACGATGCGGCCATATTGCTGGTCACGCATGATCTGCCAGGCCGCCTTGATCGGCTTCACCGAACCCATGAGGTGGACATTCACCACCAGTTCAAAGTCCTTGATCTCCATTTTGGAGAAGGACTTGTCGCGCAGGATGCCGGCATTGGCGATCAGCACGTCGATCCGGCCAAATTCCTTCATGGTCTGGTCGATCAGATGGGCAACACCCGCATCGTCGGTGACCGAGGCACCATTGGCGATGGCCTTGCCGCCGCCCGCTTTGATCTCGTCGACGACCTTCTGGGCCGCTTCCGAAGAGCCGCCCGAGCCGTCGACCGAGGCGCCAAGATCGTTGACGACCACGTTCGCACCACGGCGGGCGAATTCAAGCGCATGAGCGCGGCCAAGGCCGCCACCTGCGCCGGTGACGATGACGGTCTTGCCGTCGAAGCGAATGGTCATGGAATGCTCCTTCCTGACAGGGCTGGAAATAGGCCGCGAGTTATTCCGGTGCGGTGCCCCCGGGTCAAGCGCTGGAGCCCGATTACCCCCGCGCCGTGATAAGCCGCCGCAGCCAGATATGGGCTGGCCGCTCGATGGAAACGGTCAAAAGCGCCCCCAGCCCGATGCAGGCAGCCAAAAGCCCGCCCACCTCTACCCAATGCACCACCACGCCCCAATCCCCCAGCGTCCGCCATTCGGTCGGATAATATTGCCGGAGCGTGCGCAAGGCCTGAATGAGCGGAAACTGCACCAGAAAAATCGCATAGGACCATTCCCCCAGCCGGATCATCGGGCGGCTGGAGAAAAACCCGGCCAGAACGCCCCGGTCGAAGGCGAGCACAAAGATCAGCGCCATCATCATCGCCGCGCTGAACACATCGGCCACCGTGTGCCGGTCGCCGCCCAGATAGATCGCATAGAGCAGCCCTGCGAACACACCAAGCTGCACCACATTGAGCACCTGCAGATCGAGCGGCTTGAGGCTGCGAAAGACGGTGGCCAACCCGGCCCCCACCGCAAAAGCCGCCATGCCCCGGAAAATGCCGTGATGAAAGGTGAGGTCCAGCCCGGCCGGCCCCGAGACTTGCGCCAGCGCCATCAGCCCGGCGATCCCCGCCGCCACCAGCAAAATCCCGCGCCGCCTGCCGCCGCGCGCCACAAAGGCATACAGCGGAAAAATCAGGCAGAGGAAAAACTCCACGCTGACAAACCAGGCCGGTGCATTCCACGACAGATAGGGGAACGTCTCCCACGCCTGCACCAAAAACAGATTGGCGAAAAAGCTGCTGGCGCTGACAATGGGATGGTAAGGCTGGTCGAAGATCGATGCCTCGCCCGTCAGCGGCGCGATCGCGCGGGTAAAGATCACCAGCCCCAGCAACAGCAGCAGACAGGCCAGATAGAGCGGATAAAGCCGCGCCAGCCGGTTCAGTTGAAAACGCAGATAGGCAGCAGGTCTGAACAGCGCCCGGCTCTGCCCACCATAGACATGGATCAGCAGAAAGCCCGACAGCGCAAAGAAAAACTCAACCCACAAATAGCCCTTGCCGACAAACAGATCGATGGCGGGAATGCCGAAATAGCCGCGTTGCTCGCAATAGTGAAACAACACCAGCACCAGCGGCGGCACCGCGCGCGCGCCCGCCAGCGCATGAATCGTCCCACTGCCAGCCTGCGTTGCCTGCGCTTGCGTCATGGATCTCTTTCTATCGTTGCGGAAGCCGCGAAAAGGGCAGCCCGAAAAAGGGCCAGACGGCGCGTCCGGCAGCACGCTACAACATTGCTTTGCGCAGATGAAACCGCTTCAACTGCTGCAAATCGGCAGGGGGCTTCCAACATGCAACAGGCGCAATCGGCGTTGGGGATCGCAAGCATCCTTTTCCTCGCCTGGGCCTTGTCCGAGAACCGCCGCGCCTTCCCCTTTCGCACCGTGCTCAGCGGTCTCGCCCTGCAAGGGGTGCTGGCGCTTGTCCTGCTCAAGCTGCCGCCGGTGCGCGGCGCGCTGTTCTCGCTCAACGGCGTGGTCGATGCGCTGATGGAAGCAACGCGCGCCGGAACGGGTTTCGTCTTCGGCTTTGTCGGCGGCGGTGAAATACCCTTCGCCGTCACCAACAGCCATGCGCTGGGCAGCTTCGCCTTTCAAATTCTGCCGCTGGTGATCGTGATCTCGGCGCTGGCGGCGCTGCTGTGGCACTGGCGTGTCCTGCCCGTCATCGTGCGCGCCTTCGCCTTCGTCTTGCGCAAGCTGATGGGCATCGGCGGCGCAGTCGGGCTGGGCTCGGCAGCGACCTTTTTCCTGGGCATGATCGAGGCACCATTACTCATCCGCCCTTATTTGCCCAAACTTTCCCGCTCCGAACTCTTCGTGCTGTTCACGGTGGGCCTGTCCACCGTGGCAGGCACCGTCTTCGTGCTCTATGCCAGCATCCTCGAACCGGTGGTGCCCGGCGCGCTGGGGCATATTCTGGTGGCGTCGCTGCTCTCGCTGCCCGCGGGCATCCTGATCGCCCGCATCATGGTGCCCGGCAGTGAGGCGACCGAAAGCGATGCCAGCGAAA
>DATJDE010000006.1:0-5603 GCA_035497595.1 Rhizomicrobium sp.
CCCTCCAGCTTCATCGCCTGCGGCCCTGGTGTTGAGCGTGTGGCCGAAGAGTTTGCGTTGGCCTTTCCGCAAGCGCGCATGGCGATTGCCTCCAGCGATACGATGCACGGCCCGGCTGAAACGCAGCTCGCCATCCGCGCCATGATCAATCGCGAGATCGATGTGTTGATCGGCACGCAGATCATGGCCAAGGGCCATCACTTCCCAGATCTCACATTGGTCGGGGTGATCGATGCCGATCTCGGCAGCGCCGATGGCGATATGCGCGCCCGCGAACGCACCTTTCAATTGCTGCATCAGGTGGCGGGCCGCGCGGGCCGCGCACAAAAGCCGGGCCTTGTCCTGCTGCAAACCCGCAACCCGGAAGACATTGTGATGAAGGCGCTGGCGGCGGGGGATCGCGATGCCTTCTTCAAACAGGAAATCGCCTGGCGCGAACGCGCTGCCGCGCCACCCTATGGCAGGCTGGCGGCCATCATCCTGTCGGGCCATGTGGCAGACGCCGTGCAAAAAGCCGGGCGCGATATTGCCAAGCTCGCACCCCATGCACGCGGGGTAAAAGTCTGGGGACCGACACCGGCCTTTTATCATCTGCTGCGCGGGCAAACGCGCGAACGCCTGTTGGTACAGGCCGAACGCAGCGTCGATATTCAAGCCTATTTGCGGGCATGGATGGCCGAGGTGAAACTCCCCTCCAAAGTGCGCGCCGCCGTCGACATAGATCCGGTGAGTTTCTTCTGACGCACAAAAAAGCCCGGCCTGCTTTCGCAGACCGGGCTTTTTTGGTTCGTTAGGCTCTACTGAAACTTGCGCACGTCGGTGAGATGGCCGGCAATCGCGGCGGCTGCCGCCATGGCCGGGCTCATCAGATGGGTGCGGCCACCGCGGCCCTGACGGCCTTCGAAGTTTCGGTTGGAGGTGGAGGCGCAGCGTTCGCCCGGTTCCAGCCTGTCCGCATTCATCGCCAGGCACATCGAGCAGCCAGGCTCGCGCCATTCAAAACCGGCAGCGAGGAAGATTTCATCCAGACCTTCTTCTTCGGCCTGCGCTTTCACCAGACCGGAGCCGGGCACGACCATCGCGCCGACATGGGCCGCAACCTTCTTGCCTTTGGCAATGGTGGCGGCGGCGCGCAGGTCTTCGATGCGCCCATTGGTGCAGGAGCCGATGAACACGCGGTCGATCTTCACCTGATCGAGCGGCGTACCGGGCGTCAGATCCATATAGGCAAGCGCCCGTTCAATGCCGGCGCGCTGGCCTTCATCGGCGGTGCTGGCAGGATCGGGCACGCGATCCGTCACTGGCAATGCCTGTTCCGGGCTGGTGCCCCAGGTCACCATCGGCGGAATGGCGGCGGCGTCGATGCTGATCTCGGAATCGAATTTTGCATCGGGATCGGATTTCAGCGTGCGCCAGTACAGCACGGCATTTTCGAACGCCCCTGCCTTGGGCGCGCGCGGGCGGCCGGCGACATAGGCAAAGGTGGTTTCGTCCGGCGCGATCAAACCTGCGCGGGCGCCTGCCTCGATGGTCATGTTGCACAGGGTCATGCGGCCTTCCATCGACAGCGAGGTGACAGCCTCACCCGCATATTCGATGACATAGCCGGTGCCGCCCGCAGTGCCGATTTTGGCGATGATGGCGAGCGCCAGATCTTTCGCGGTCACGCCGATCGGCAGCTTGCCGTTGACGGTGACGCGCATGGTCTTCGATTTGGGCATCGAAAGGGTCTGCGTTGCCAGCACATGCTCGACATCGGAGGTGCCGATGCCGAAGGCCAGGGCGCCGAACGCGCCATGGGTCGAGGTGTGAGAGTCGCCGCAGACCATGGTGGTGCCCGGCAGGGTCCAGCCCTGTTCGGGGCTCACAATGTGGACGATGCCCTGACGGATATCGTCCATGCCGAGATATTCGACACCGAAATCATGGGCGTTTTTTTCCAGCGTGGCGATCTGCTCGCGCGATTCCGGGTCCGCAATCCCTTTGGCGCGGTCCTTGGTGGGCACGTTATGGTCCGGCACCGCCAAGGTGAGGTCAGCCCGGCGGACTTTGCGGCCGGTATCGCGCAGACCTTCAAAGGCCTGCGGGCTGGTCACTTCATGCACCAAATGACGGTCGATATAGATGATCGGGGCTTCGCCTTCGCCCTGATGCACCACATGCGCGTCCCAGATCTTGTCGTACAGTGTTTTGTTCATCGTCCTGCTCAATGTTTTCCGGAGATATAGAGTACCGCCATTATAATGAGAATGGCGACGAATTGCGCGAGAACGCGGATGCGCATCAATCGGTTGGACCAGGTGCGTGAAACATCGCCGCCTACCCACAAGGTATAAAGCCCCGCGCCTAAAATCAGGGCGACGGCGAAAATGGCAACGCCCACCACAATACCACTGGTCATGCTGGCCTCACATCAGGTGTGTTTGCGGCGCCTGCCGCAGGGCGATCAATCCAGCCGGCGGCCTTTTCGCCCAGTTCACGGAACTTTGCCGAGGTGGCATTGAGCCTCGCCTCCCAGGCGGGATCGGGCCGCTGGCCTTCGATTTTGCGGAAGAACACCTGCATCAAGGCGGCAATCGCCAAAGGTTCCAGAACCGCGATTTTCAGCGCCCAGGCAAAGACAAACGCAAAGCCGATGCCCCACCAGCCATGATGGCCGGGCAGGGCGGCGGCGAAAACGATGGCGGGCGCCAGGCACAGCGCGAAGATCGACAGCGTGATCGCCCACAAAATCAGCCACAGCCACAGCGCATTCTTGAGGAAGTGGGTGTAATTCTGCGCATAGAGCACAAGGCCTTCTTTGGCCGTTTCCCACGGGTTCTGGCTGCGGCTGCGGATCAGATAGGCCAAAATCAGCTCATCGACATAGGTGAGCGACAGCCGCATCACCGCTTCGGCGATCTTCAGCAGCGGCGCAAGGCCGGGGATCGGCACAAAGCTGGACAGCCGGTTGGCCAGATTGGTCAGGGTACGGATTACCGCCTTGATCAGCAGGTCCACGCCGAACAGCACCGAAGACTGGGCAAAATGGGCGCGCACATAATTGGCGCCATGGCGCAGCTGGCCTTCACCGGCGGGAATGGATTTGCCGTCGATCAGCTCCACCAGCACCGCAATGTGCCCCGCTTTCACCAGATAGAGCACATATTCGCGCGCCAGCCGGTAAAGCCCGATCAGCAGCACAAAGCCGCCAAGCCCGCCCCATAGCGCGCCATTCGGCAGTGAAAGCATCCGCCCGGCGATCAGCCCGAAACCTGCCCCCAGCGCGGTGATGAGAACAAAGCCGAACGCCATGCCGACATAAACGACCAGCCGCAAAAGGACGAACGGCGCGGTGCGAATGACCGCGCGCAAGGCATCCGAGAGGCTGAAATCCCACATGCGAACCTTCGCTTTCGAAGGTCATATCGTCTGGCGAGACAGCCTCGCGCAAGGTGGCACAGCGTCAGGGCGCCAGGGCTTGGAACAAAAGAGGCACGAAATCAGCCGAGGGCGTCAATCTCATCGTCGGAGAGACTTCCGGGCACAATGGTCACTGGAATGGGGTTGATCCCCGCCGACTGGCCGGCAAAGGACGAGACCAGCGGCCCCGGCCCTTCCTTGGCGGTGCCCGCCGCCAGCACCAGAATCGACACGTCCTTGTCCGCCTGCACCAGTTCGGTGAGACATTCGGAGGTTCGGCCATGGGCGATGATGACTTCGGGGATGATGCCCGAAAGCTCGTTCACCGCTTTGGCGGCGGAAAAGACCAGGCTTTCCGCCTCGGCATGGGCCTCGTCGCGCATAATCTCTTCGACCCCGCGCCATTGCTGGAAATCGGCAAGCTTGGCGACGCAGAGCAGCGTGACCCGCCCCTTGGTGTGCTGGGCACGGCGGGTGGCAAAGCGAATGGCGACGCGGCATTCCGGCGTCTTGTCCACCACCACCAGAAATTTGCGCGGCCGATCCGGCGCGCTCCGCATGGAGGCATTGGGATCGGGGTTTGAAACAGCGTCGCTCATAGGCGCGGATGCTGCATCGGGAGGGCCGGGCGGGGCAAGGCCATCATGTGAGATGGGCCTTCAGCGCATAGAGCACCTCTAGCGCCTGTTTGGGGGTCAGCCCGTCCGGATCGACCGTTTTCAAATGGTCTTCCACCGCGCTGGTGGTGGGCGCGACGGGCGCGGCTGGCTGGGCGGCGAACAGCGGCAGGTCATCAATCCGCGCCAGAGGTTTGTGCCCTTCGCGCCCTTCTTCCAGCGCACGCAGCACCTCCTCCGCCCGTCCGATCACCGCAGACGGCAGACCTGCGAGTTTGGCGACGTGGATGCCGTAAGACCGATCGGCGGTGCCCGGCGCGACTTCATGCAGAAAGACGATGGTGTCGTTCCACTCGCTCACCCGCATGGTGACGCAAGCCAGAGACGACAACCGTTCCGCCAGCGCCGTCATCTCATGATAATGGGTGGCGAACAGCGCGCGCGATTTGTTTTTCTCGTGCAGATGCTCCGCCGCTGCCCAGGCAATCGCAAGGCCGTCGAAGGTCGCAGTGCCACGCCCGATCTCATCGAGAATGACAAGGCTGTGTGCGGTCGCCTGATTAAGGATCGCCGCGGTCTCCACCATCTCGACCATGAAGGTGGAACGGCCCGATGCCAGATCATCCGCCGCGCCGACGCGGGAAAACAATTTATCGACGATACCGATATGGGCAGAATCCGCCGGCACGAACGATCCCATCTGCGCCAGAATGGCGATCAATGCGTTCTGGCGCAGAAAGGTCGATTTACCGGCCATGTTCGGCCCCGTCACCAGCCACAACCGCCCCACGCCATCTGGCGACAGATCGCAGGCATTGGCGACAAAGGGATTGGCATGGGCGGTGGTGAGCGCTGCTTCCACCACCGGGTGCCGCCCGCGCGCGATGCGAAAAGAAAAACTGCTATCCACGGTGGGGCGCACCAGCCGCCCTTTGGCGGCAAGTTCGCCCAAGGCCGAGGCCACATCCAGCACGGCCAGCGCATCGGCCACACGCGACAGCGATGGGGCGGCCTCCAGCGCCGTTGCCACCATCTGGTCAAACAAATCGCGCTCGATGGCGAGCGCGGAATCGCCCGCCTGTGCAATGCGGGTTGCCAGCGTCGCCAATTCATCCGTGGAAAAGCGCACGGCGCTGCCGATGGTCTGGCGATGGCGGAACAGCTCGCTCGATGCCATCAATTTGTCGGCATGTTGCGGCGTCACTTCGATGAAATAACCCAGCACGCCATTATGTTTGATGCGCAGTTGTGAAACGCCGCTTTCCTGGCGATAGCGCGCTTCCAGCCCTGCCACCACGCGCCTGCTTTCATCGCGCAGGCCACGCACTTCGTCGAGCGGCGGATGTGCCCCTGCAACGATATAGCCGCCATCGCGCGTCTGAAAGGGTGGCTCGGCAACAAGGCGGTGAGAGAGCATATCGCTCAGCACGGTCGTGGCACCAAGGCCCTGCACAAGAGCGTCATGCGCGCCGCGCAACTCGCCCGGCGGCGGGGCCAGCGCGTCATCGCTGATCGTCAACCCGTCACGAATTTCGCGCGCTGCCTGAAGTCCGTCGCGCAAACAGGCAAGATCGCGTGGACCGC
>DATJDE010000007.1:0-5723 GCA_035497595.1 Rhizomicrobium sp.
CCACAAGTGTCCGGGATTTTTGGCCGTTTTCAAGCGGCCGGAGGAGGGGGGAGCGTAATTTTTGCGCGCCTCCGACCGTTAAGGGGGCGGTAGCTGGCAGGTGGCTATTGCGGGGCCGGGCTAGCAGACCCACTTATATCCCATGCAGCGTCCGCCGAGCACACATCCCGCCTTTTCCCGCCGCAGCCTGCTGGTTGCCGGGGCGGCATGTGTTGCCCTTCCCGGCCTTGCGTGGGCGCGCGATCCGGCACTGGTCGAGATCGAGCAGTTTGGCGCCGATGGGCAAAGCCTGGGGCGGGCAACTGTGGCAAAGGTCGTGAAAAGCGATGCGGCCTGGCAGGCCCAACTCTCCCCCCTCGCTTATACCGTCACACGCCATGCCGGAACCGAGCGCGCCTTCACTGGCGCAACATGGAACAACCACGCAGACGGGCTTTATCGGTGCATCTGTTGCGATACCGCGCTGTTCGACTCCACCACCAAATTCGATTCCGCCACCGGCTGGCCGAGCTTCTGGAAGCCGATTTCCAAAAGCAATTGCGTGCGTCAGCGCGACGCCTCCTTTTTGATGACGCGCATAGCCATTGCCTGCAAACGCTGTGATGCCCATCTGGGCCATGTCTTCAATGACGGGCCGCAGCCAACAGGTCTGCGCTATTGCATGAATTCCGCCGCACTGCGTTTTGTCCCGAGAGGCGTGTGATGAACAGGCTGCACCGGTTCCGCCAGCGTGCCATGGCAGTGTTGCTGGCGCTTGGCTGTCTGGGCGCAACCTGGCTCGCCGTGGCGCGCGCCGATGAGCCGCCGCACCTGGTGCCTGCCGCACTGCTCGACACCGCCAAACCCGGCGCCGATATGGAACGCGCTGTTCTGGCCGGTGGATGTTTCTGGGGCATCGAAGGGGTGTTTCAACATGTCAAAGGCGTGCGCAGCGTGGTGTCAGGCTATTCCGGCGGCGCGCAGGACACCGCAACCTATGCGCTGGTCAGCACCGAACGAACCGGCCATGCCGAAGCGGTGCGCATTACGTTTGACCCGCAGGTGATTTCTTATGGGCAGATTTTGCGCATCTATTTCTCTGTTGCGCATGACCCGACACAATTGAACCGGCAAGGGCCGGACCGCGGCCCCAGCTATCGCTCCAACATTTTCACCGTGTCAGATGAGCAGGGCCGTATCGCCAAAGCCTATATCGCACAGCTCGAAAATGCCCATGTCTTTGCAAAGCCGATTGTAACGCGCGTTGATCCGCTCAAGAGATTTTATGCAGCCGAAAGCTATCACCAGAATTTCCTGCAGCGTCACCCCACCAACAGTTATATCGTCGTCAACGACCTTCCAAAGATCGCCAACCTCAAACGCCTGCTGCCAGAGATGTATCGCGCCCAACCGATAAGCGACGTGCAGGCGCGTTAGCGCAAAGCAGCCGCTTATTTCCGGTTGAAAACCGGCTCGCGCTTTTGCGCGAAGGCGGCAAGAGCGTCTTTGTGGTCCTCACTTTGGGCCAATTGGGCAACCTGCTGCCCCATCTCGCGCAACGCCTCATCCGGTGCAAGATCGAACGCGCGGGCAGACATTTTCTTTGTGGCTTCCACCGAAAGCGGTGCCCGGCTGGCAATGCGCGTCGCCAGCGCAATCGCCTCGCGTTCCAAATCTTCGGGTGGGTGAACCGCAGTGACAAGACCGAACTGTTCGGCCATGTGCGCATCGGCGGGAAGACCGGTGTAGAGCAGGTGGCGCGCACGCGACAGGCCGATGGTGCGCGGCAGGCGATAAGACGATGCCATGAGCCCCACATTGACGCCTGAACAGGTGAAGCGCGCTTTGGTAGAGGCGATGCGGATATCGCAGGCCAGTGCCAGCTCAAGCCCGCCGCCCATGCACCAGCCATTGATGGCGGCAATCACCGGCACGCGGAAGACTTCCAGCTGGTCCACCACATCGGAAAAATCACCCAGCTGGGCGGCGCGTTCGGCGGCGGGCAGGGTGCTCGCATCCTGCTGCTCTTTGAGATCATCTCCGCCGCAGAACCCAGGCCCGCGCGCGGCGAGGATAAGGGCGCGCACCGAAAGATCGCACTCGAGCCCGATCAATGCGCTGCGCAACTGCGCCCGCATGTCCCGCCCCAGCGCATTGGCGGGGGGATTATCGAGTTCAAGCAGCGCAACATGCGCGCCGATACGGCGTTGGTGGACGATACCCATGGCGATCTCCAGATGATGCTGTAAAGGAAGTTTTGGCGCGCCCCTTGTCAATCGCGTGCCGTGTCAATCGCGCCTGTCGCGTCACTTGGTCCAGCGTGCCAGCCACGCGCCAATGGCTTGCGGCGTCATCGCGCGCGCATCGGCCAGTGCCGCAATGCGCCCCGGGTTGAGCAATCTGTCGGTTTGAGGATCGACAATCAAAAGCGCGGGCACCCCTTCAAGCCGCTTGGTGATGCCATAGTGCGCCGGAATGTTCAGGTTGCGATCGAAACGCCCCACATCAACCATCACCGTCACATAATGCTTGGCGAGAAATGCCTTCATCTGCGGCAGCGCCATCACACCGGCCAGCACCCGGCAATCACCGCACCAATTGCCGCCCAGGTCGATCAGCAGAAGCTTGCCTTGCGCCTTTGCCCGCGCTTTCGCGGCAGCCACGGCCGCGGTGGCATCGGCCCGTTCGGCATAGGGGGTGGGCAGAGGTGTGGGCAGTTGTTCCAACGCCGTAATGGCCAGCTTGGGTGCGGGCGCAGCGGTTGCGGCGCTCACGAGCGTGCAGAGCAGCAAGGGTGTGATCCAAAGAAAACGCATGTGTTGAGTTCCGTGTTTTCGGATTGGGGAAGATCCAGGCGGGGCCTTGGGTTATGGGCGGATGCGCATTATGGTTGCGTCCGAAGTCAGGGATATTTTTCCGATGCTCTCTCCCAGATCGCGGTTCGCCGCACTTTTCCTCTCCACATTCTTTATTCCCTTCAGCGCGATGTCAGCAACAAACAGCAAACCCACCACCGATTCCCCAAACGATCCCGCCTTTATGTGGGATCTGACCGACCTTTATAAGACGCCGGACGATTGGAACACCGCCCGGGCCAAGGCGGAAGCCGAGGCCAAGACGCTCGACAAGTACAAGGGCACGCTGGGCAAAAGCGCAGGCGACATGCTGACGGCGCTGGATGCGTTCAGCACCGCGCGCAAAGAGTGGGCACGGCTCAGTTCTTATGCCGGCTTAAAGGGCGACGAGAATGTGAAAATCGCCGCCAATCAGGAACGGGTGCAATCGGCCCAGGCACTTGGCACGCTGATCAGCGCCAAAACCGCCTGGCTCGCGCCGGAAGTGCTTGCGATCGGTGCCGACAAGGTGAAGGGCTTTGTGGCGCAATCGCCCGCGCTGGCCAAACGCTTCGGCTTCTTCCTCGACAATATTCTGCGCGCCCGGCCCCACACATTGGGCACCGAAGCAGAAGGGGTGCTTGCCGAGGCAGGCACGGTGCTCAGCCAGCCCAATTCGATCTATAGCCAGCTTGCCAATGGCGAACTGCCCTTTCCCACCATCACCCTCTCCGATGGTACAAAAGTGCGGCTGGATCAGGCCGCCTATACCAAGTATCGCATGGCGCCCAACCGCAATGATCGCAAGAAGGTGTTCGACACCTATTGGAAGACCTTTACCGATTATCAGGGCACGATGGGCTCAACCCTGACCGCGCAAGTTCTGGGTGAAGTGTTCGAGGCGAAAGTACGTCATTTCCCCAACGCGCTTGCGGCAGCAACCTTCGGCGACAACATGCCAGAAGGAGTGTACCGCACGCTGGTCGCGCAAGCGAACAAGAGCCTGCCAGTGCTGCACCGTTACCTGAAATTGCGGCAGAAGGCGTTGGGCATCAGCGATGAGCTGCAATATTACGATGCTTACGCGCCCATTTTCAGCCTGCCCGTAGAACCGAAATTCTCGGTGGCGGACTCCAAGCGCATCACGTTGGAGGTAACGGCACCCTATGGGCCGGAATATGCCGCGCTGCTGAAAAAGGGATTTGCAGGGCGCTGGATGAACCTGTTCCCGGCAGAGGGCAAGGCGAACGGCGCCTATATGAACGGCTCAGCCTACGATGTGCATCCCTATCTGCTGTTCAACAGCCATGACGATTTTGAATCGCTGTCCACCTTTGCCCATGAATGGGGCCATGCGGTGCACACATTGTTGACGACAAAGAACCAGCCGTTCGAGACCGCCGACTATTCCACCTTCATCGCGGAAACAGCCTCCATCGGCAATGAAATGCTGCTCAACGATTATATGGTGGCCCATGCCAAGGATAAGGCCGAGAAGCTTTATTATCTTGGCCAGGGCCTGGAGCTGATCCGCACCACCTTCTTCCGGCAGACCATGTTTGCCGAGTTCCAGCTTGCGCTGCATGAAGAGGTGGAGAAAGGCGGCACGCTGTCCGGTGAACGCATGAACCAGATCTATTGCGGCATGCTGAAAAAATACTATGGCGACGCCGAAGGGGTGATGAAAATCGATCCCGCCTATTGTGTGGAATGGGCCTTCATTCCGCATTTCTATTACGGCTTCTATGTCTATCAATACGCCACGTCGATGGCCGGTGCGGCGCTGCTGACAGATGCCATCGAGCATGAAGGCAAGCCCGCAGCCGAGCGCTTCATCACCATGCTCAAGGCAGGTGGGTCAGAATATCCTTATGAGCTGTACAAAAAGGCCGGGCTCGATATGGCAACCCCTGCGCCTTACGAAGCACTGGCCGCACGCATGACGCGGATCATGGATCAGATCGAAGCGTTGCAGAAATCGTAAGCGCACCAAAAAGCAAAACCCCGCCGCCCAAAATGGACGGCGGGGTTTTTGTTTGGCTAAGCGTTTCGCCCGTTACTGAATTTCCCAGGTAATGGACACATGCGCCGTCACGCTCTGTTCGCCCGCGGCGATCGAGGTGGGGGCGCTTGCCACCTTCATCATGTCGGCCCGCATCATCATGGGGCGCGGCATGGGCGCGTCACTGCCGCCTTCCTGAATCGAGAGAATGGGACCAAGGGTAACCCCTGCCGCTTTGGCCAGCGTTTGCGCTTTGGCGACCGCATCGTTCACCGCAGCGGTGCGCGCCTGCGCAAGCAGCGGCTTGGAATCGCGAATGGTGAAACTCACCCCGCCTGCCTGATTGGCGCCAGATGTCACCAGCGCATCCAGCGTAGCCCCGGCTTTCGCCACATCGTCAAGAATGACGGTGACCTGGTTGGACACTTCATACCCGATGATGCGGGTTCTATCGCCTTGCGGCGCATCCTGCCGATAGGGCGGATATTGCGGCGAGAGCGAGAAATTGGAGGTGGTGATCGATTTCTCCGGGATGCCGCGTTTACGCAAGGTGGCAAAGACAGTGTTCATGGCGGCAGCGTTGGCCGAAAGCGCTTCGGCAGCGGTTTTACCGTGGCTCACAACACCCGCGGACAATTGCGCCTGATCGGGAATGGCGTGCACCTCACCCTCACCGCTGACCGAAAGCACATGCGGCAAGCGTGACGGCACGGGCTGGGCGGTAGCGATTTGGGGAAGCGTGGCGATTGCAATGACACAAGCGGTCAATGCAGCGTGTTTTCCAATCGGCATAGGCAAAGTCCTTTCTGAAATGCGCGAGGCGGGACCAGGGTGATCCCGCCTCGCGGCAAAAATGCGGCGGATCAGGCGATCATGCCGCCGTCAATCACCAGTTCGGCGCCTGTAAC
>DATJDE010000008.1:0-1984 GCA_035497595.1 Rhizomicrobium sp.
GCGTACCGACATCAAAACGCAAAGCGTTTTCGGGGAGGGGGCCAGGTGCCAAACCCAGCCTTGAAAACCAAAAACAGAGGACTACTTTCCTCAAAGCAACACCGCCAAGGAAAACCAGTCCCCCATGCCCCCTCCCCCACACACCAAAAACCCGCAAAACAATTAGCAGTAGGTCCAGCCGCCCGTGACACAAATTACCCCCGCCCTCGTCCGTGAACACGGCCTCAACGAGGAGGAATATGCCCGGATCAAAGAGCTATTGGGCCGCGAACCCAGCTTCGTGGAGCTTGGCGTTTTCAGCGTGATGTGGAGCGAACACTGTTCGTATAAATCCACCCGTATCCATTTGAAGAAACTGCCGACCAAAGCCCCCTGGGTGCTGCAAGGCCCCGGCGAAAATGCGGGCGTGATCGACATCGGCGACGGCGACGCCGCCATCTTCAAGATGGAAAGCCACAACCACCCCAGCTTCATCGAGCCCTATCAGGGCGCCGCCACCGGCGTCGGCGGCATCATGCGGGACGTCTTCACCATGGGCGCCCGCCCGATCGCGCTGATGAACGCGCTGCGCTTCGGCGAACCCAGCCACCCCAAAACCCGCCATCTGGTCGAAGGCGTGGTGGCCGGTATCGGCGGTTATGGCAATTGCATGGGCGTGCCCACCGTGGGCGGTGAGGTGAACTTCCACAAAAGCTATAACGGCAACATCCTCGTCAATGCGATGTGCGTGGGCATTGCCCGGCAGGACAAGATCTTCCTTTCCGCCGCCAAAGGCGCAGGCAATCCGGTCGTCTATATCGGCTCCAAGACGGGGCGGGACGGGATTCACGGCGCAACCATGGCCAGCGCGGAATTCGACGATGCGTCGGATGAAAAGCGCCCCACCGTGCAGGTGGGTGACCCCTTCACCGAGAAACTGCTGCTCGAAGCCTGCCTCGAACTGATGGCGACCGATGCGATCATCGCCATTCAGGATATGGGCGCAGCAGGCCTCACCTCGTCTTCCGCCGAAATGGGCGACAAGGGCGGCAGCGGCATCGAGCTTGATCTCGATAAAGTGCCCCAGCGCGAAGCGAACATGACCGCCTACGACATGATGCTGTCGGAAAGTCAGGAGCGCATGCTCGCGGTGCTGAAACCGGGGCGTGAAGCGCAAGCGCAAGCCATCTTCAAAAAATGGGAACTGGATTTCGCCGTCATCGGCATCACCACCGATACCAATCGCCTGGTGGTGAAGCATAAGGGTGACGTGGTGGCCGATATGCCGATCACCGCGCTGTCCGACGCCGCCCCGATCTATGACCGGCCCTATACCGAACGTGCCCCCCAAAGCGGCACGCCAAAAATCGACGAAACAAAGCCGGTGTTGGAGTCGCTGCTGAAGATCATCGGCTCCCCCGACATGGCCTCACGCCGCTGGGTGTGGGAGCAATATGACCACACGGTGATGGCCGACACGGTGCAGATTCCGGGCGGTGACGCCGCCGTGGTGCGCGTGCATGGCTCGAACAAGGCGCTCGCCATCACGACAGACGTGTCCCCGCGCTATTGCCGCGCCGACCCATTTGAAGGGGCCAAACAGGCCGTCGCCGAAACCTGGCGCAATCTGACGGCGGTGGGCGCAACACCGCTCGCCATCACCGACAACCTCAATTTCGGCAATCCGCAAAAGCCCGAGATCATGTGGGAGATCGTGGCAGGCGTGGACGGTATCGGGGAAGCCTGCCGCGCGCTCGATTATCCCGTCATCTCCGGCAATTGCTCGCTCTATAACGAGACCAATGGCGAAGGCATCCTTCCCACCCCCGCCATTGGCGGCGTCGGGCTGATGAAGGATGTGACGCGCATGGCGACCATCGCGTTCAAACGCGAAGGCGATGCGGTGATCCTGATCGGTGACAGCAAAGGCCATCTCGGCCAGTCGATTTATGTGCGGGAAATCGAAGGCCGTGAAGAGGGGGCAGCTCCCCCTGTCGATCTGAAG
>DATJDE010000009.1:0-2591 GCA_035497595.1 Rhizomicrobium sp.
AACGGATGGATGGGGTTGTTCTGCCCACTGCTGTTATAGTGCAGCAGAACCGCACCGGGCGGGTTGGCACCGCCCGCTTTATAGCCATGGGCGTAAGACGCGTAGAGCATCGTCTGATCGGTGAAATCAAGCTTTGGCGACCAGTTGGCCGCAAAGCGGCCAGTGAATTCGCCCCAGCTCTGATCGACGACGCCGGTGACCGGATAGCCATAGCCGCCGCCCAACAGCCAGCTCGGGATCAGCGTGAAATGCTTGTTGTCCTTGGTCCAGCGCAGGCCGCCGGTCAGCTTTAAATCTTGCGTGACAGCGTAATAGGTTTCGCCGAACAGGGCATAGGAATTGAGCACATAAGGATTCTGGCTCAGGAAATAGTTATGCCCTTCATCATTCACGCTTCCGAGCGGATTGGGATCGCTATAGGAACAGAAGCTGCTGGATGGAACACCGCCACCGCGTGACGGGTCGGAGTATTGTTCCCCGCCTACACTGGTCGAAACCGTCTTGAATCCCAGACATTCCGAATTGTCGGAAACATTCTGCTGATAGTTAAGGGCACCGACCGAGGCGACATAGTTGAACAGGCCAAGCGAATTAATGAAGACATAGTATTTTTCAGAGGTTTCGTAATGCATATAGTTGCCGCCCACACTGAAGTTGAGCGGACCCTGGAAACTGGAGGAGAGGCGAAATTCCTGACTGAGCTGCCAGGAGTTTTGTGTCACCAGATCTTGCGCCACCAGCCGATCGCTGCAGCCAAGCTGATGATCGCAGAAGACACCATTGTCATCGACAGCACCACGTGAGGGGCCGCCGCCACCGATTGACTTCGTAAATACGCCTGGGCTGGTGTTGAAGCGATTGTAATCCTGTGTCGCCCATAGATAGTCGTTGTTGAAGCCCGTCTGCGATACGAATGTCAGGCTGGGGACAAGTTTGTAATCCACATCCAACAGCACGGTATCGTTTTTGGCCTTGTAGCCCGGATCTATTTGCGACTCGATTATCCGCAGATTGTGCGACTGGGCGGTCTTGGCATAGGGGTCCACGCCACTCATCAGGCCGAACCAGGACGGGCCGCTCCAATAGGGCAGCGAGTAGCCGTTTGGAACCTGAAACGCCTCATCGGAATACAGCGACGTACGCTGGCAGGCCTGGCTGAGATAAGAGGGGCCGACACTCCACAGATTGTTGTCCCCGGCGATCTGCGTCACCGGCGTGCCCAGAACATCCGTAGGGCCTGGATCGCGTTTGCAGAGCTGTTTGCTGGAGCGGATGCGGCCATCATCTTCCGAGAAATGTTCCCAGATCAGATAGGTTTGCAGATTTTCCACCGGCCTGAAGCCGATGGTCATGCGGCCTGACCACAGATTGCGGTCGTCGGTACGCTCACCATTGCTCTCGTTGAAGCTATAGCCTTCGCGCTTGGTCCATTCTCCGGCGAAACGCATGGCCAGGCGATCATCGAAAATCGGCAGATTGATCATGCCTTCGAAGCGGCGCTGTTTGTAATTGCCGATTTCGGCACTAGCCATCGCTTCGAACTGATCGGTTGGCTTGGCGCTTGTCAGGTTGACCACGCCTGCCGTGGCATTGCGGCCATAGAGGGTGCCCTGGGGCCCGCGCAAGATTTCCACCGAGGCGACGTCGAAAAATTCCTGTTCGAAGAAATGGTTGCGGATGAAGGGGACATCGTTGAAGGCCACGGCGACGGCGGGATCGGTTGTTACCGAGATGGCTTGTGTGCCGATGCCGCGGATCTGGATGCTGTAGCCGCTGAAATTGGTTTTGGTGAAGGTCATGTTCGGGACCTGTTTGATCAGGTCCGGGCCGCCCGCTGTTTGGGTGGAGGTGAGCTGTTCCTGGCTCAGCGCGGTGATGGAGATCGGGATCGACTGCACATCTGCGCCGCCAAGTTTGGACGAGGTGACGGTGACAGTTTCCACGGCATGGGAGGCAGGCGGCGTGTTCTGGGCCATTTGCAGAGGCACAACATCGGCAATAGCGGCGGAGCGGCCCGGCACGATGGCGAGGGCGCCGGAATCATCGCGGTGGATTTTGAAGCCTGTGCCGGACAGCAGGCGCACAAGCGCTGTGTCTGGCGAGAATTCGCCGCGCGCGCCCTGGCTGCGGACACCTTTGACGGCGGAGCCTGCGTAGAGAAGTTCCTGGCCGGTTTGGGCGGCGTAACTATCCAGCGCGGATTTGAGATCGCCGCCGGGGATGTTGAAACTCTCACCCTGTGCCGCGCCGGACGATGCAACTGCGCAGGCGCTGGCCAGCAACGCGGCTTTGATGATGCTATAGGTTTTCATTTCCCCCCCTGAGCGGTAACCGTGGCGACGGCCATTCTTTGGACTTAGACAAACTTTGACGGCTCATCCCCCAACGCGGTTTTGGGAAATCACGATGTTGTTGCCGCGATACACCACATGCACGCCCAAAATCTGGCGCACGACGCGGGTGAACGCCTCCACATCATTGGTGCGGAAGGTGCCGCCAATGGTGAGGGCGGCGGTTGCGCCATCGGCG
The DNA here is from genome assembly GCA_035497595.1 of Rhizomicrobium sp. GTDB lineage: Bacteria > Pseudomonadota > Alphaproteobacteria > Micropepsales > Micropepsaceae > Rhizomicrobium. Next base: position 2,530 of record DATJDE010000009.1, read on the forward strand.
ATCACCAGTTTGCGGCTGTTGTAGCGGTTGAGTTCGGCGGCGGCATCGGCCAGCGTGTTCTG
>DATJDE010000010.1:0-2052 GCA_035497595.1 Rhizomicrobium sp.
CCGCTCACCCGGCTCGGCGCTGAAGCCTTTCATCTATGGCATGGCGTTTGATGATCTGGTTTTGCATCCCGCCAGCCTGATGCAGGATCAGGCCACCCAGTTCGGCGATTATGCGCCGCGCGATTTCGATGGCGGCTTTCAGGGTGAAGTTTCCGCCAGCGCCGCCTTGCGCATGTCGCTCAACATCCCCGCCGTTGCGGTGATGGAAAGGGTCGGCCCCTTGCGCTTCACGCAAGCACTGGAAAATGCAGGCGCCAAACTATCCTTCCCCACGCGCGAAACACGCCCAAGCCTGCCCGTCGCCCTCGGCGGCCTCGGCATCAGCCTGGCCGATCTCACCATGCTCTATACTGCAATCGCCAATGGCGGCATGGCAGAGCCGCTGCGTTATATAAAAGGCGCGCCCGAACAACCGCCCAAACGCCTGTTCGGCCCGGTCGCCGCGTTTTATCTCCAAAAGGTGCTGAGTGGCGTCAGCCTGCCCGACGGCTGGGCCATGGGCCAGGGTCTATCGCGCAGCCGCAGCATCGGTTTCAAAACCGGCACCTCTTATGGCTTTCGCGACGCCTGGGCCGTCGGCTTTTCCAACGACTATACCGTTGGCGTCTGGGTGGGCCGGGCCGATGGCGCGCCGCGCGCCGATCGTGTGGGCCGCGAAACCGCAGCGCCCATTCTGCTGAAAGTGTTCGAGCGCCTGCCGCCAGACATCCGCCCCGCCCCCGCCATTCCCGCCGGTGTCTTGCTGGTCGAAAACGCAGAGCAATTGCCTGCGGGGCTTCGCCACTTCGCCCGTCAGAAAGATGGCGTGCCCGCCCCTGTCACCACCATCGCGCCGCCGTCCATTGCCTTTCCGCCAAACGGCGCCACCGTACCGTTGCCGCAAAGCCACGATGGCGATGTTCCGCTCAAGGCGACAGGCGGGCGCGAACCGCTCACCTGGCTGGTCAATGGCCGCCCGCTCGGCAGTTTCACCCGTTTTCAGCCCATTGCGCTGACGCCGGATGGAGAAGGTGTTACCCGCATCACAGTGGTCGATGCGTCAGGGCGCAGCGACACAGCCCAGATACGCTTCAAACGCATGAACTGACGCTTGACGGGGCCTGCGCTTTAAGCTGGTTTTCGCTCATGCCGAACCCAGATGAACGCGCCGCCGCGCAGGCCGATACAGATGCCCAGGAAGATGCGGCGCTCGATGCCGCCTTCGCCCGCGTCACCACCCCTGCCGAACGCAAACGCGCCTTCCTGATTCTGTTTCTCAGCCTTGTCTGCATGGGCGCAGGCCAGACCGTGCTCTATGCCATCCTGCCGCCCGCCGCGCGCGAATTGAACATGAGCGCACTGCAAATGACCTCCATCGTGTCGGTGTCGGCGCTGATCTGGGTCTTCTCATCGACCTATTGGGGCCAGAAAAGCGACAAGCTGGGCCGCAAGCCGGTGATGCTGCTCGGCCTTGTGGCCTTCGGTGTTTCTTTTGCGCTGCTGGCCTTCGTGCTCGAACTTGGCCTGCGCAACATCATATCCGCGACCATCGCCTTCCCGGTGATGATCGCCATGCGCTCCATCTATGGCCTTTTCGGTTCAGGCACTGCCCCTGCCGCCCAGGCCTATGTCGCTGATCGCACGACCAAGGCCGAACGGCTGCAAGGCATCGCCACCATCAATGCCGCCTTCAGCCTCGGCACCGCGCTTGGCCCCGGCATTGTCGTGTTGTCGGTGCTCGATCTTCTGGCGCCGTTCTATTTCGTGTCGCTGCTCGCCATCGGCAGCGCCATGCTGATCTGGTTCCATTTGCCGGAACGCACGGCGCCGAAATCTCACGATCTCGTCTTCAAATCGTCGTTGCGCTGGTACGATCGGCGCATCCTGCCCTTTGTGATTTTCACGGTCGGCCTGTCACTGGTGGGCACCATCCCGGTGCAGACCATGGGCTTTTTCTTCATCGACGTGCTGCACATCTCGACCCAGGATTCCACCCAGTACACCATGGTCGGGCAGATCGCATCGGCCATGTCGGCGCTGGTGGCGCAGTTGCTGGTGGTGCAGCAACTCGAT
>DATJDE010000011.1:0-2695 GCA_035497595.1 Rhizomicrobium sp.
ATCGACAGAAGCCAGGAATTCGTCACCGGTTCGGTGCGTCTGAAACTCTACAAAGGCAACACCATTGTCGTGGGCCGCACCTCGCCGTGCTCGCTCTACAGCGAAGAACTGGTGACCTTCGAAGATGATCGCGGCGCCTATGACCAGAAGGATGCGCAAGGATTCATCAAACTCAACGCATTGCGCCTGCGCACACTGGCCATGCGCAAACGAAAGCTGATGGGATGAGCGGCAACGAGGCCCAGATCGACTATTGGAACGGGCAGGGCGGGGATCGTTTTGCCCGCAACCAGAGTGCGATAGACAGCGGCCTCGCCAAACTCACCGACGCGGTAATGGCATTCGCCGCCCCGCAACCCGATGAGCGCGTGCTCGATGTGGGCTGCGGTGCAGGCACCACCACCTTTCGTCTGCGTGAACGGGTCGGCCCCAATGGTGCAACAGCCGGGGTGGATGTGTCGGCCCGCCTGCTGCAAGTCGCCCGCGCCCGCGCCGATGCGGCCCATGCCGATGTCGCCTTTGTCGAAGGCGATGCGGCGGTGCACGAATTTCAGCCGGTCTTCGACCTGGTGTTCTCGCGCTTCGGCGTCATGTTCTTTGCCGATTGCGTGGCCGCCTTCAAAAACATCCGCACCGCACTCAGCCCCGGCGGGCGGCTCGTCTTTGTGTGCTGGCGCGGCCTGAGCGAAAACCTCTGGGCACATGCCCCGCTGATCGCCGCCAAACCGTTTCTTCCGCCGATGGAGGCGCCCGATCCACATGCCCCCGGCCCGTTCGCCTTTGCCGATGGCGCGCGCCTGCGCACCATCCTCGCCAACGCGGGCTTCAAAGGCATCGAAATCGAAAAACTCGATACCACCATGGGCCTGGGCGAAACGCTGGCCGAGGCGACCGAGCAAGCCCTCAATCTAGGCCCCACCGCCCGGCTAACCGCCGAACTGGACGAAACAACCCTCCAGAGCCTGCGCAGTGCCATCGCCGCCGCGCTGAAACCCTACCAAACCCCAGAAGGCATCCGCCCACCCGCCGCCTGCTGGCTAGTCCGCGCTCGCCCCTAAAGGCTACCCCACCTGTCATCCCCGGCGCGCGTAGCGAGGGAAGGGAACCCAGGTGTTAACTCACGGATTCCTATTGAAGAATAAAGTCCTTTACAATTTTGGATAAAAAGCCTAATATCCTTTCCAATCTAGGAAAGGAGACAGCGTGGCCCATCACATATCCGCAAGCACCAGCACACCGGGCCAGCATCGCCGCCCCAGCACGCTCAGGCCCAAAAAAGGGTTAGATATCCAGCGCCGCCGACAGCGCATTGTCCTGAATGAACTCGCGCCGCGGTTCGACCACATCGCCCATCAGCTTGGAGAACAGGTCGTCGGCATTGTCGGCATGCTCCACCTTCACCACCAGCAGATTGCGCGCATTCTCATCCAGCGTGGTTTCAAAAAGCTGCGACGCATCCATTTCGCCCAAGCCTTTATAGCGTTGCAGCGCCAGCCCCTTGCGGCCCCAGGCGATGATCGCGTTGAGAAGCTGGGTCGGCGAACGCACCTCGATCCGCTCATCCTTGCGGCGCAATTCGCCGAGTTTGAGATAGGTGCTCTGCAAAGAGGCCAACATCCGGTCCAGCTTGCGCGCATCGGCGCTGGCGATCAGCGTGCCATCAATGGCAACGCCTTCGCGCACGCCGCGCACATCGCGCCAGAATTTCAAACCGCCATCCGGCGTCGGCTCGCCCTGCCAGCCGCGCTCGGTCTCATCCGAAAGCCGGTCCAGCCGCCGCGCAATATAGCTCGCCGCTTCCAGCGCTTTTTCCGGGTTGTTCAACGTTTCCGGGTTGAGCGCGCCGCCGATCGCCGCCTGCTCCAGCAGAAAACGCGGATAATGCGTCGGAAAACCTTCCAGCGCCGCAACCGTCAGACGCGCCTGTTCGACCACAGTCTCAAAATCCGCGCCGATCAGCGTTTCGCCGGTGTGCAGTGTGAAGCTGGTGCCCGCAAGGCCTTCGGAAATCAGATAATCGTCCAGCTCGCGCTGGTCCTTCAGATAGCGTTCCGATTTTCCGCGCGTCGCTTTGTAAAGCGGCGGCTGCGCAATATACAAATGCCCGCGCTCAATCAATTCCGGCATCTGCCGATAAAAGAAGGTGAGCAAAAGCGTGCGAATATGCGCGCCGTCCACGTCGGCGTCGGTCATGATGATGATCTTGTGGTAACGCAGCTTGTCCACATTGAACTCATCGCGCCCGATCCCGGTGCCCATCGCCGTAATCAGCATCGCGATGGATTCACTGGCGAGCATCTTCTCAAAGCGCACGCGCTCGATGTTCAAAATCTTGCCACGCAACGGCAACACCGCCTGGTTGGAACGGTTGCGTGCCTGTTTCGCACTGCCGCCCGCGCTATCGCCCTCGACGATAAAGAGTTCGCACTTCGACGGATCGCGCTCCTGACAATCGGCCAGCTTGCCGGGCAGGGACGAGCCATCCAAAACGCCCTTGCGCCGCGTCAACTCACGCGCTTTGCGCGCCGCTTCGCGGGCCGAGGCCGCTTCGACCACTTTGCCGACAATGGCCTTGGCGTCGGAGGGATGTTCTTCAAACCAGCGGTTCAAACATTCCGCGACAACCCCTTCCACCACAGGGCGCACTTCCGAAGAGACCAGCTTGTCTTTGGTCTGCGACGAGAATTTCGGATCC
>DATJDE010000012.1:0-3328 GCA_035497595.1 Rhizomicrobium sp.
CAAACCGCGATGCTGAAATATGGCAACAATCAGGGGCGCATTTTCGCGTTCAAGATTGGCGCCAACCAGAAGATCGCGGCGCTGCCTTCGGAAGTGTTGACGGACCTGCCCAAACCGCCGGACGAGAAAATCGATACGGCTATGGCTGCCAAGGGCTTTGATCTGTATCACCGCCATTGCGCGGTGTGTCATGGGGTGTTGCTGCAATCTTCCGGCGCGGTGCCTGATTTGCGCAGCGTGCCGGGCGAGATCTGGGCGCAATATGACGAGATTGTGCTGGGCGGCGCTTTGGCCGATGCGGGCATGGCCTCGTTCAAGGATTTGCTCAAGAAAGACGATGTGGCCGCGATCCGCGCCTATATTCTTGAGCAGGCCCATGTGGCATGGAATGCCAAGGAAAAAGCCAAACCCAAAGCAAAACCGCACTAAACGGCAACCAAGAGTTTTGATGCATGAGATGGCGGACTATCGCGCTGGTCGCGGGCGCGGGTTTGGTATTGGGCGCGGGCGCGTTGTGGTGGATGAGCCGCACCGCGCCTGTGCTGACGGTTGCGACCTGGGCGGGCGCCTATGGCCGGGCGCAGGCCGCTGCGATGTTCAACCCCTATTCTTCACAAGCCTGGGTGGATATTCGCATTGCCCAATATGATGGCGGGCTGGACGAATTGCGCGGGCAGGTGGGCGCGCGGCGCTATGATTGGGATGTGATCGATCTGGAATTGCCCGATGCGATCACCGCCTGCAAGGAAGGGCTGCTGGAGCCGCTCTCCACCGCGCGCGTGCCCGATGGAGACAATGGTGCTGCGGCAAGCAATGACTTTGTGCCGGGCGCGCTGGGGCCATGCTGGATCGGCAGTGTCGTCTATGCGCAGGTGATTGGGTATGCGCCCGGCAAGGTAAAAGGCACGCCGCAAAGGCTGGCCGCGTTTTTTGATCTGAAACACTATCCCGGCCCGCGCGGTTTGCGCTCGTCCAGCGCGAAGCTGAATCTGGAACTGGCGCTGCTGGCTTCCGGCGTGAAGCCGGGCGATGTCTATGCCACCTTGTCGACGGCGGCGGGTGTGGAGCGGGCGCTGGCCAAGCTCGACACCCTTCGCCCGCACATTGTCTGGTGGAGCAAGAGCGGACAGCCGCTCAAGCTTTTGACCGGCGGCCGCGTGACCATGACCACGCTGCCGGCCAGTGCGCTGTTTGATGCGGCGGTGGCAAAACAAGCGATTGGCGCGATCTGGGATGGGCAGGCCTATCAAATGGATGTGTTTGCCATTGCACGCGGCAATCCGAAAAAGCCCATGGCGATGGAGTTTTTGCACTTTGCCACGGGCACCAAACCGCTGGCGGCGGTGGCGGGCTGGGTTCCCTATGGGCCGGTGCGGCGGTCTTCGGTTCCGCTGGTCGGCAAACACCCGGAGCTGGGGCTGGAGATGGCGCCGTTTTCGCCTACCGCGCCGGAGCATTTTCGCCGCGCCTTTCAGGTGAACGATGCATGGTGGGCGCAGAATGGACCGAGGATTGCACCGCGCTGGCGCGCCTGGGTGGACCGCGCTGATTAGCCGGGGGCCGCATTGACAGACTGAGGGGCTGCGCGGGAGGGTTGTTTTTGGCAGACCTGCGCGCGGGAAGTGAGGGCGAAACAACGATGCTTTCTTATGCGTTGCGGCGTCTTCTGGGCGCGATCCCCACTTTGTTCGTGGTCATCACCCTGACATTTTTCATGATGCGGGCGGCGCCGGGCGGGCCGTTTGACAGTGACCGGCGGCTGCCACCGGAGATCGAAGCCAATATCAAGGCGGTGTATAATCTCGATAAGCCGCTGCTCGTTCAGTATGGGCTTTATCTGGAACGGCTGGCGCATTTCGATCTGGGGCCATCGTTCAAGAACCGCGATTTTTCGGTCACTGAATTGATTGGGCAGGGGCTGCCGGTGAGCGCCAAGCTTGGCATCACGGCGATGGCCTTTGCGATGATCTTTGGCGTGAGCATGGGTGTGCTGGCCGCCTTGAACCAGAACCGCGCCACCGATTTTGGTGTGATGACGGTGGCGATGATTGGCATCACCATCCCCACTTTTGTCACCGCGCCGCTGTTGACGCTGGTGTTTGGCGTTTATGGGCTTTCGATCTTTGGCTGGGACATCACCTTGCCCGTTGCGGGCTGGGGTGGCGGCGCCATTCAAAACATGGTCTTGCCGGTGACGGTTCTGGCGCTGCCGCAGGTGGCGATTATTGCGCGGCTGGTGCGCGGCAACATGGTGGAGGTTCTGCACTCCAACTATGTGCGCACCGCGCGCGCCAAAGGCTTGCCCAATTCCATGGTGGTGACGCGCCATGCGTTGCGCGCGGCGCTGCTGCCGCTGGTGAGCTATCTTGGCCCAGCCATTGCCGCGCTTTTGACCGGCTCGCTGATTGTGGAGACGATTTTCGGCTTGCCGGGGATTGGGCGCTATTTCGTGACGGGGGCGCAGAACCGCGACTACACGCTGGTGATGGGGGTGGTGATTGTCTACGCGGCGGCGATCATTCTGCTGAATCTCGTCACCGATCTTCTGTATGCCGTGCTCGATCCGCGCGTGAGGTTTGACCGATGATCGGTCAGGGCACCGTGAATGCCGAAGTGATGCTGGAAGCGCAGGGCGTTGCTGGGCGCAGCCTGTGGGTGGATGCGCGGCGAAGGCTGTTTGCCAACAAGGCGGCGGTGGCGAGCATGGTGGTGTTGGCCGCCATTACGCTGGCTGCGATTTTTCTGCCGCTGGTTTGGCCTTATGGCTATGAGACGATTGATTTTGCGCTGGTCAATTGCGCGCCGGATTGGTGGCCTGATCCGGATGTGCTGTGCCATTCGGGCGGGGCGCATATTTTCGGCTCCGACTCTGTGGGGCGCGATCTGTTTGTGCGGGTGCTGTATGGCGCGCGGGTTTCGCTGGCGGTGGGGTTGGTGGCGACCTTTGTCAGCCTCGTCATCGGCGTGGCCTATGGCGCAACGGCGGGTTTTCTGGGCGGCGGGATCGACAATTTGATGATGCGAGCGGTGGACATTCTCTATTCCCTGCCGTTCATCTTCTTTGTCATCATTCTGATGGTGATTTTTGAGCAGAGTTTCATTCTGCTGTTTGTCGCCATTGGCGCGGTGGAATGGCTGACCATGGCGCGGATTGTGCGCGGGCAGACGCTTTCGATCAAACAGAAGGAATTTATTGAGGCGGCGCGTGCTGGCGGGGTGAGCCAGGGCGGCATTATTGGGCGGCATATTGTGCCCAATGTGGTGGGGCCGGTGATTGTGTATGTCACGCTGACCATTCCGTCGGTCATTCTTTCGGAAAGCTTTCTCT
>DATJDE010000013.1:0-1845 GCA_035497595.1 Rhizomicrobium sp.
GAAACGCAGCAGGTTGCGGAAGAACTGGGTGCTGCCGCGATTGGTCTGTTGCGGGCGCAGCGCGGCGAGCCGTTCGGTGCGTTCAAAGGCGGCATCGAGCCGCCAATAGGCGACCGTGTGTTCAGGGGCTTGGGCAAGCCAGCTATCGAGGGCGGCCTGATCGGCCTCATTCCAGCCCGCATGGTCGCGCTGGCGGTTCACCCAATCGGCGGCGATGGATTGAATCTCGTCGGCACTCATGCTTTGCCCCGGGGCACATCGCCGCCATAAATGCCGTCTGCCAGCGCGCGCAGACCTTCGTTCAAATGCCATTTCACCGTGACTTCGCTGATGCCCAGGCGCAGCGCGATGGCGGCGCGCGAGAACCCTTCGATCCGGCGCAAGGTGACAACTTCGCGGGTGCGCGGGGGCAGCCGGTCCAGCGCCAGTTGCAGGCGGCGCAGTTCATCGCGCGCGATGGTGTTGCGATCCGGCCCCGGCTCGTCGGCGGCGATGGCCAGCAAATCGAGTTCGGCGACCGCTTCGATCTGAATGATTTTTTCGCGGCGGACGCGGTCGATCAGAAGATTATGGGCAGTGGTGAAGACAAAGGGGCGTGTTTGATCGGGCATCTGGCGGCGCGCGGAATCGTAAACCCGGGCATAGACTTCCTGCACCAGATCGGGGATGTCGCTTTTGTTGCGCCAGTTGTGGCGCAGGAATTGCGTCAAGGCTGCCTCCAATGGCAGGACCTCACGCACAAACCAGCCCCTGAGATCAGCAGACGTCACAGCCGCACGCCCCGTTGGCGGCTTCGTACTGTCACGATTGCTGTCCACGTCGCTGATTTTTCCCCCGGATCGTCAAAGGTAGCGTGAGCCTACACCTTGTCTGACGAGCGGGGGTTCAAAAGGGTGGGGAAGTATTTTCGGGGTGGGCCGCGCGGCCCTGCAACTAGGCGTTGCTGGCGAAGTGATCGCTGAGGATTTTTTGCGCGTCGGCCTGGATGCGTGCGAGGTGGTCCGCGCTTTCAAAACTTTCCGCGTAGACTTTATAAACGTCTTCTGTGCCGGAGGGGCGCGCGGCGAACCAGCCCTTTTCGGTGATCATTTTCAGGCCGCCGAAGGCCTGGTCGTTGCCGGGGGCTTTGCTGAGGCGAGCGGTAATGGGTTCTCCGCCAAGCGTGGTGGCGTGCACATCCGCGGGCTGGATTTTGGCGAGGATGGTTTTTTGTTGCGTGGTGGCCGGGCTGTCGATCCGGGCATAGAAGCTGTGGCCCAGCGTATCGGCCAGCGCGGTGTAATGCTCCGACGGATCGCGCCCTGTAGTGGCGGTGATTTCGGCGGCCAGAAGACCGGCGATGAGGCCATCTTTATCGGTCGTCCAGACATGGCCGTTGCGGCGCAGGAAAGAGGCGCCGGCGCTTTCCTCCCCGCCGAAGCCGAGCGAAGAGTCCAGAAGACCATCGACAAACCATTTGAAGCCGACCGGCACCTCCAGGAGCTTTGCCTGATGACGTGCGACCACCCGGTCGATCATCGCGCTGGAGACGATGGTTTTGCCGATGCCGCAATCCTTGGGCCAGTCGCTGCGGGTGCGTTTGAGATAGTCGATGGCGACAGCGAGAAAGGCGTTGGGCTGCATCAGCCCGCTGCGGCAGACGATGCCGTGGCGGTCCGCATCGGTATCGTTGCCGAAGCTGAGGTCGAACCTGTCTTTGATCGCGAGCAGTTTTTTCATCGCGAAGGGCGAGGAGCAATCCATGCGGATCTTGCCGTCCCAATCCAGCGGCATGAACGCGAAGGTCGGATCGACACGCGCGTTCACCACGGTCGCGGCGATGCCATAGCGTTCGATGATCGGTTG
>DATJDE010000014.1:0-4146 GCA_035497595.1 Rhizomicrobium sp.
GAACGAAAAGAATTGCGCGGTCTGCGCAATCTCGCCTGCGCGCAAGGCCGCGCGCGGCAGTTCGATCATCGTGCCGATGAGATAAGCGTGCGCGCGCCCGCGTTCTTTGGCGACAGCGTCAGAAACGCTGGCAATACGGTCTTTTAGCATATCCAGCTCGGCCTTGAACCCGACCAGCGGGATCATGATTTCAAGCTGCACGGGCGCCCCGCCTGCGTCTTCCACATTGAGGGCGGCTTCCAGAATAGCGCGCGCCTGCATCTCGTAGATTTCGGGATAGGTGATGCCCAACCGGCAGCCGCGATGGCCCAGCATGGGGTTGGATTCGTGCAACGCAATCGCGCGCGCCCGCAACTTCGCCGGATCGCTGCCCGCCGCGCGCGCGACTTCGGCAATCTCTTCTTCCTTCTGCGGCAAGAATTCATGCAGCGGCGGATCGAGCAGACGAATGGTGACGGGCAGCCCTTCCATCTCCTTGAAAATCGCTTCAAAATCGCCGCGCTGCATCGGCAGCAACTTGGCCAGCGCCGCTTCCCGGTCTGCAATCTTGTCGGCCAGAATCATCTGACGCACCGCCAGAATGCGCGGCCCATCGAAGAACATGTGTTCGGTGCGGCACAGCCCAATGCCTTCGGCGCCAAATTCGCGCGCGGTCTTCGCATCGGCCGGCGTATCCGCATTGGTGCGGATTTTCAGTGTACGGATTGAATCGGCCCACGCCATCAGCGTGCCAAAATCGCCTGTGAGTTCAGGCTGGCGCATCGGCACCGCGCCCTTGAACACCTGCCCGCTCGCCCCATCGATGGTGATGATATCGCCGCGTTTCAGCGTGATCGGCCCGGCCGTCAGCGTTCCGGCCGCAAGGTCGATTTTGATCATGCCCGCGCCGGAGACACAGGGCCTGCCCATGCCGCGCGCCACCACGGCGGCGTGGCTGGTCATGCCGCCGCGCGCGGTGAGAATGCCGCGTGCCGCATGCATGCCGTGAATATCTTCCGGGCTCGTTTCGGTGCGCGCCAGGATAACGCTGCGCCCGTCCGCCGCCAGCTTTTCGGCCTCGTCAGCGGTAAAAGCCAGTTCGCCTGTCGCCGCCCCGGGCGATGCGGCCAGCCCCACGGCGATCTGCTCGCGCGGTGCCTCCGGGTCCAGCGTCGGGTGCAAAAGCTGGTCCAGCGCGGCGGGGTCTACCCGGCCCACTGCGGCGCGCTTGTCGATCAGCCCCTCGCCCACCATGTCCACCGCCACTTTCAGCGCCGCTTCCGCGGTGCGCTTGCCGTTGCGGGTCTGGAGCATGAAGAGCTTGCCTTCCTGCACCGTGAACTCCACATCCTGCATGTCGCGATAATGCGCTTCCAGCCGCCCGCCAATCTTTTTCAGCTCGGCATAAGCGTCGGGCATCGCCTCTTCCATCGAAAGGCGCTTGCCGCCCTGGCGCGCGCGCACCAGTTTCGAAATCGGTTGCGGCGTGCGAATGCCGGCCACCACATCTTCGCCTTGCGCATTGATGAGGAATTCGCCGTAGAGAATGTTTTCGCCGGTTGAAGGATCGCGCGTAAACGCAACGCCGGTGGCCGATGTTTCCCCGCGATTGCCAAACACCATGGCCTGAACGCTGACCGCGGTGCCCCAGTCTTCGGGGATGGCATGCAAACGGCGATAGGTATTGGCGCGCGAGGATTGCCATGAGCCGAACACCGCGCCAATGGCACCCCACAATTGTTCATGCACATCATCGGGGAACGGGTGGCCAAGTTCTTTTTGAACCTGCGCCTTGAACGCCTCGGCAATCGCTTTCAAATCCTCGACCGTCAGATCGGTGTCGAGTTCAACGCCTTTGTGTTCTTTCTTCGCATCCAGAATTTCCTCGAACAGCGCGTGCTCAACGCCCAGCACGACATCGGAATACATCTGGATGAAACGGCGATAGGAGTCATAAGCAAACCGTGCATTGCCGGTGAGCTTCGCCAGCCCCTCAACCGTTTCCGGGTTCAGACCAAGGTTCAACACCGTATCCATCATGCCCGGCATCGAAACGCGCGCGCCAGACCGCACCGAAACGAGCAGCGGCCGCGCCGGATCGCCCAATGTGCCATCGGCAATCGCGCTGATCCCGGCCAGCGCCGTTTCAACCTGCGCCTTCAATTCGGCGGGATAGCTTTCCCCGTTGGCGTAATAATAGGTGCAGACATCGGTGGAGATGGTGAAACCGGGTGGCACCGGCAGGCCCAGATTGCTCATTTCGGCCAGGTTCGCCCCCTTGCCGCCGAGCAGATTCTTCATCGAGGCGTCCGCTTCCGCAGACCCGTTACCGAAACTGTACACCCATTTGGTCATCGCGCTCTCACTTCCGAGGTGCCTCGGCGACGGCCAAGGCCTCTCCCTCTTTCCTGTTGCATCGCACCAACGTCAAGCCCCCGCCCGATATTGCGTAAAGATGACGCGATATCTATCATAGCTCTCCGCATAAATCTGGCACTCTTGGAGGCAGCCATGGCTTTGCGTAAATTCATCATCGAACGCGATATTCCAAAGGTCGGCAGCCTTGAGCGCGAACAGCTGCGCGGCGCTGCCGCGCAATCCAACGCGGCGCTGCGCGAGATCGGGCCAGATATCCAATGGCAGGAAAGTTACGTCGCCGCCGACAAGACGTTCTGCGTCTATCTGGCCAAAGATGAAGCGACAATCCGCAAACACGCAGAGCTAAGCGGCTTCCCGGCAACCAAAATCACCGAGATCAACAAGATAATCGATCCAACAACAGAACGCGGCTAGCCGCCGCCCACCCGCTCACCTCCACTGTCATGGCCCGCCAAGTGCGGGCCACCCAGGTGAACACAGACCACCACGCTGCAGAGCGCGCGCGAAAACCTATCCCTCAATTTTCGAAAAATCCGCGACCGAGTGCAAAGACGCGCGCAACGCCGAGAGCAACCGAAGCCGATTCTCCCGCACCTTCGCATCGTCGGCATTCACCTTCACCTTGTCGAAAAACGCATCCACCGGCGCACGAAGCCCCGCCATCACATGCATGGCGCCAGCAAAATCCTCTGCCGCCAATGCAGGCGCAATCGTAGCCCCCGCACGTTCCAGCGCAGCCGCCAACGCCGCCTCCTGATCTTCGACAAGAAGCGCCTCATCCACCGCGCCATCAAAGGATTTTCCATCCTTCTTTTCTTCGGCCTTCAGAATATTCGCCGCGCGCTTGTAACCAGCAAGCAGATTGGCACCATCTTCGGATTTAAGAAACGCTTGCAACGCCTCAACCCGCGCCACAAGGCGAACAAGATCATCTTCATTGCCAAGGCTGAACACCGCATCCACCAGATCGTGGCGCACGCCCTTTTCACGCAACGCAACTTTCAACCGGTCCGAGAAAAAGGGCAGCAATTCTTCTTTCGCCGCCTCGCCAACAAGCGCGCTCAACGGCAACCTGATCGAACGTTCCAACACATTGCGGATGACGCCCAAGGCCGCGCGACGCAGCGCAAACGGATCGCCTGATCCGGTTGGTTTTTCACCAACGGCGAAAAACTGCATCAGCTGATCCAGCTTGTCCGCCAGCGCAACCGCTAGAGAAACCTTACCCTCCGGCACCGCATCACCCGGCCCCTGCGGGCGATAGTGATCGCGAATGGCATCCGCCACAGCCGCAGCCTCGCCATCATGCAGCGCATAATAGCGCCCCATCACGCCCTGTAGTTCGGGGAATTCCCCCACGACGCCGCTCGTCAAATCCGCCTTGCACAACAGCGCCGCACGTTTGGCCTGTTCAACATTGGCGCCGATCTTCACGGCGATCTCGCCCGCCAGCGCAACAATGCGTTCCACCCGCTCAAATTGCGTGCCGAGCTTGGCATGAAACACAATGCCTTTCAGCGCATCGACGCGGCTTTGCAAACTGACCTGCCGGTCCTGATCCCAGAAGAATTTCGCATCCGATAGCCGCGCCCGCAGCACGCGTTCATTTCCAGCAATGATTTCCTTGCCGCTATCGGCCGCCACCATATTGGCAACGACGATAAACCGCGCCGCCAGTTCTCCGGTTTTCGGATCGCGGGTGGAAAAATATTTCTGATGCATGCGCATGGAGGTCTGCAAAATCTCCGCGGGCACATCCATAAACTGGTCTTCGATTTTGCCGGTCAG
>DATJDE010000015.1:0-1598 GCA_035497595.1 Rhizomicrobium sp.
ACCGGCGGTTTCATGGCCCGCCATGTACCTTCGGTTGGGTGCTCGCGTAACTGGAAAAAATCTACCGCCTTCAAATGCGGATCTTCCAGCACTTCGTCCAGCGTGTTGGCGCGCATGATGGGGATGCGGTGCTCATCGCCCAGCTTCATCCATTCATCGGCGGTGTGCGCCAGAGCCGCCTCTTTGAGCATCTCGTAATACACCGCCACCCTGTCCTTCTTGGCCGCCTTGGCAAAGCGGTCGCTCTCATAAGCATCCGGCAGGCCCCCGAGTTCAAGAAATTTTGCCGATGCCGCGCGGCTGACAGGCTGAATGGCAATATGCCCGCTTTTGGTTTTCAGCGGGCGCCGATCATTGGCCAGCGCCGGTGTGTGGCCAATGCGGCCCGCGGCCGGCACAAATGTTTCGCCATAAAGATGTTCGGCCAGCATGAAATGGGTAAAGGCTTCAAACATCGGCACTTCAACAAACTGGCCTTCGCCAGTGCGCTCCCGGTGATACAGCGCGCCCAGCACGGCATAGACCGCATGCAGGCTCGACACCTTGTCCGCGACGAAAGAGGGCAACAGCCGCATGTCCTCATTGCCATCCACCCGCGGCAAAAGATCGGCGGCGCCAGAGGCGGCCTGCACCAGATCGTCAAACGCCTGCCGCCCGGCATAAGGCCCCTGCGAGCCATAGCCGACGCAATGCACATAAACGATGGAAGGGTTGAGCTGCGCGACTTGGCGATAATCAAACCCCAGCCGAACCATGGCATCCGAGCGCACATTGTGAATAAACACCTGCGCCGTAGGGATAAGCGCGCGAAGCTTCTCCCGCGCCGCTTCATCCTTCAGATCCAGCACAACCGATTGCTTGTTACGGTTGAGCGCCATGTAGACGGAGCCCATATCGTTGTTCTTGGCGAACTTTCCCGAATGGCGCTGACGATCCCCGCCGGGATTTTCCACCTTGATGACCTCTGCCCCCATATCGGCCAGGGTCTGGGTGGCATAAGGCCCAAAGATAAATTCGGTCAGATCAATGATGCGGACCCCTGCAAGCGGGCCTGTGGGTTTTTCTTCCATGGAAAGTTCCTATCTCGCTGAGGGCAAGATTAAGCCTTGTCGAGCGCGGAGCAAGCATTGCTGCCCCCTTTGCCCGGTGCCACTGTGCTTGGCTGCGCTATTTTTTCGGATTGCCCCATGCAACTGCACCTGTCCGCCTGGCCCGAGATCGAAAAATATCTCGAACGGTCGAAAGCGATTCTCATCCCCATCGGCTCGACCGAGCAACACGGCCCCAACGGCCTGCTCGGCACCGATGCGCTGTGTCCGGAATTCATCGCCAGCCGTGCGGGCGATGACGCGGGTTTTCTGGTCGGCCCCACCTTCAATGTGGGGCAGGCGCAGCATCACATGAATTTTCCCGGCACCATCACCTTGCGCCCCAGCACCATGATCGCGGCGATGACCGATTGGGCGCAGAGCCTTGCCCATCACGGTTTTGAGCGGATTTACTGGTTCAATGGCCATGGCGGCAACATCGCCACCATCAACGCCGCCTTCGCCGAAATCTACCACGGTGTCAGTCTGGATCGCGCGGGCGCCAATCGC
>DATJDE010000016.1:0-5234 GCA_035497595.1 Rhizomicrobium sp.
GCGGCCGCCCAGCACAGCCAGATGCTCGATTCCATTTTC
This sequence comes from Rhizomicrobium sp., assembly GCA_035497595.1. Taxonomy (GTDB): domain Bacteria; phylum Pseudomonadota; class Alphaproteobacteria; order Micropepsales; family Micropepsaceae; genus Rhizomicrobium. Next base: position 40 of record DATJDE010000016.1, read on the forward strand.
ACCCACATTCCTGGCCTCAAAGTCGTAATGCCGTCGAATGCCTATGATGCCAAGGGGCTGCTCATCCAGGCCATCCGCGAAGACGATCCGGTGATCTTCCTCGAACACAAGACGCTTTACGACACCGAAGCCGATGTGCCGGACGACGCCTACACCATTCCGTTCGGTGAAGCGGATATTGTGCGCGATGGCGATGACCTCACCGTCGTTGCGTTCTCCGCCATGGTGCCGCGCTGCAAAGCCGTGGCCGAAAAGCTCGCGAAAGAGGGCATTTCCATTGAGGTGATCGACCCGCGCACCACCTCGCCGCTTGATGAAGCCACCATCCTCGAAAGTGTGGAACGCACCGGGCGGCTCGTCGTGGTGAATGAAGATACGCCGCGCTGTAGCATGGCCACCGACATAGCGGCATTGGTGGCGGATAAAGGTTTTTATAGCTTGCGCGCGCCAATCAGGCGGGTAACCGCGCCGCACACCCCGGTTCCTTTCTCGCCGGTGCTTGAAGATTTGTATGTGCCGTCCACCGAGAGGATCGAAGCTGCCATTCGCGCGAGCCTTGGCGATCCCGCCCGCATAGCGGCACAATAGAAAGCGCGCGCCATGACCCTTCACAGTGTCACCGTCCCCAAATGGGGTCTTTCGATGGAAGATGGATTGCTCGTCCATTGGTATGTCGAACCCGGTGCACGCGTCGGCGCGGGCGATCCACTGATCGATATCGAAACGCCCAAGATCACCAACACGCTCGAAGCTGTCGATACGGGCATCGTGCGCCGCATTCTCGGAAAACCGGGTGACACGCTACCTTGCGGTCAGCTCATTGCCGTAATCGATGATGCCGACGCGACCGACGAGGAGATCGAAGCCTTCGTTTCGCAGAGCGTTGCCGAAATCGCGGCGCAGCAGCAAAACGCCACCGTCGCGCGCATTGAGCCGCAGCTGATAGATGCCGGTGGCGAGCGCATGCGCTATCTGGCGATGGGCGAGGGCGGCGTGCCCGTTCTTTTCCTGCATGGCTTTGGCGGCGATCTGAATAACTGGATGTTCAACCAGCCTGCGCTTTCGGACGGGCGGCGCACCATCGCGTTGGACCTGCCGGGGCATGGCGGTTCATCAAAAGCGATCATCGATGGGGCGGCCGCATCGCTGGCGCGCGCAGCTATCGCCGCGATGGATGCGTTGGATCTTGGCAAAGCTCATCTGGTCGGCCATTCGCTGGGCGGTGCGGTAGCCATAGAAATCGCGGCATCAGCGCCTGCGCGTGTCGCGTCGCTGACGCTGATCTGTTCCGCCGGGCTCGGCCCTGAAATCTCCCGTGATTATATCGAAGGGTTCCTGGGCGCAAAGCGCCGGCGCGATCTGCAAAAAGTGCTGGAACTGCTATTCGCCGACAAGGCGCTTGTCACGGCTGACATGGCGGAAGACTTGTTGAAGGTCAAACGCCTCGATGGCGCGGAGGAAGCCTTGCGCAAGATCGCACAGGCCAATTTCCCCAACTTCACACAGCACGAAGGCACGCGCGAAACGCTCGCCTCACTGGCAGTTCCCCTTCTGACTATCTGGGGCCGCGAAGACGCAATCATTCCTGCCGGTCACGCGGCGAACCTGCCAGGCCGTGTGGAAATTCTGGAAGCTGCCGGTCACATGCCGCATCTGGAAAAAGCCGCGCATGTGAATGCGTTGCTTGCCGAACATTTCGCGGCGGCCAGCCAGTCGTAACGAAAGCGCGCGCAATTGCGCCCCACATGCAAGGAACGCCAATGAGCCAGCCCCAGTTCAAACCGCCCTATTGCGACGCGATCGACTATCAGAAGATTCTCGATACAGACACCCGCACCCCGCCTGGAGTGCTGCGCGAACGCTCCGAGCCGGACCTTGGCACCGGCGAAATTCCGGTCGAGCATTACACCGGCACGGATTTCTTCAAGCGACAGATCGATAAAGTGTGGCTGCGCGTCTGGCAGATGGCGTGCCGCGAAGAAGAAATTCCGAATGTCGGCGATTTTCATGTCTACAACATCGTGGGAAAATCACTCATCGTCGTGCGCACAGCGCCCAACGACATCAAGGCGTTCTACAATTCCTGCCTCCACCGCGGCCGCAAGCTGGTCACCCATGACGGCTGCAAGGAGCAATTCAAATGCGCCTTCCACGGCTTCACCTGGAAGAATGACGGCACCTTCCTCGAAAATCCGATGGCATGGGACTTTCCGCAATGCCCCGCCGACAAAATGCGCCTGCCCGAAGTGAAAGTCGGAACCTGGGGCGGGTTCGTCTTCATCAATTTCGATCCCGCTGCAAAGCCGCTGGAAAGCGCGCTGGGCGTCATCCCGCGTCACTTCGAACGCTGGCGCGCGGAAGATCGCTACACCTTTGCCCATGTTCAGAAGCGTGTGAAGGCAAACTGGATGGCCTGTTCCGAAGCGTTCATGGAAAGCCATCACGCCATTACCACGCATCCGCAGATCATGCCGTTCGTCACAGATGCGAATGCGCAATATGATGTCTTCAGCGATCACGTCACCCGCCACATTAGCGCGCGCGGCTATTCCAGCCCCTTCGTGACAGACCGCACCTACACGCAAGATGAAATCGCCGAAGCGATGCTCGCAAATGGCGGGCGCGGTCGCATGAATATTGGCGGCAGGGGCACGAAAGTCCCGGAAAATACCACCGCCAGGGCTTACGTTGCTGATCTGATGCGCAAAGCGCTCGAGGCCGAAACCGGCCGCGATCATTCCGGCGCCGCGGATGCGGAGCTTGGGGATTCCCTGGTCTATAATCTGTTTCCCAACTTTTCGGTCTGGGGCGGCTTCATCCCAAGCCTCGTCTATCGCTGGCTGCCCGATGGCAAGGCCCATGATTCCACCATCATGGAAATCAGAATCCTGCGGCAGATCCCGGAAGGCGCACCGCGCCCCGCACCCGCCAAACTGCGCTTTCTGGGCGAAGATGAACCCTGGTCCACCGCCGCCGAACTTGGCGGTCTCGGCCCCGTGGTGGAACAGGATTGGGGCAATCTTCCTTATGTGCAGGAAGGGCTGGAAGCCTCCGGCACCAACACCGTGCAGCTTGGCCGCTATTCCGAAATGCGTATTCGCCAGCAGCACCTCACGCTCGAAGCCTATATGAACGACCGTATCTGATATGAAAATATCGCTTCAGGGGCGCGTGGCGCTGGTCACCGGTGCAAGCCGCGGCATTGGCCGCGCCATCGCTCTTTCGCTCGCCGAAGCCGGTGCCGATATCGCGATCAACTATCGCCGCGATGAACAGGCCGCTGCCGAAACTGTCGCCGCCGTGCAAACGCTGGGCCGCAAGGCCGTGGCCTATTCGGCGTCTGTCGAGAACTGGGATGAAGACGTGGCGATGGTGGCCGATGTCGTCCGCGATTTCGGCGGCATCGATATTCTCATCAACAATGCCGGTATCGCCAGCCGCGGGTTGTCCGTCGCCGAAACCGATCCTGCTGAAATGGAACGGGTGGTGCGCGTGCACGCCTTCGGCCCGCATTATCTAAGCAAGCTCGTGCTGCCGCAGATGCGTAACCGCGGGCGCGGCGACATCGTGATGATCTCGAGCGTGGCTACCCTCAACATGGCCGCCAACGGCGCGCCCTACAATATGGGCAAAGCAGCGATGGAAGCGCTGGCACGCACCCTTGCAAAGGAAGAGCGCAAACACGGCATCCGCACCAACATCGTGGCACCCAGCCTGACTGTGACCGACATGGGCGAACGCCTGGCCAAAGCGGCGATGGGCGCCCACGATATTTCCGACCTAAACGCCAAATGGCCCTTCGGCCGCGTAAGCACGCCGCAAGATGTTGCCGCGGTCGTGACGTTTCTGGTGTCGGACGCAAATACATACGCCAACGGTCAAAAGGTGAATGTGGACGGCGGGGGTTAATCCGTCCGCACAATATTTTCCGCAATAAGAGGGTAAGATGACGAAAATTAATCGCCAATGGTTGATCGCCGCGCGGCCCACAGGCCGCCCACTGAAGGACAGCGATTTTGAATGGGCGCAAAAACCCGTTCGTGATCCGCAAGCCGGCGAAGTTCTGCTGCGCACCCTCTATCTCGGCTTCGATCCGGCGCAAAAGGGCTGGATGGAAAATGTAGGCGGCTATGTCGCTCCGACCGCGCTGGGCGAGGTCATGCGCGGCTCCGCGATTGCAGAGGTCATCGCGTCCCGCGCGGACGGGTTCACCCCCGGCGACAAGGTGATGGGCCAATTCGGCTGGCAGGATCACCCCACCGTCTGCGCCAGTGACATTGTGAAGATCGAAGACAACAAACTGCTTACGGCCAATCTCGGCGTGCTCGGCTCAACCGGCATGACCGCGTTCTTCGGCCTCAATAAGATCGGCAAACCCTTCGCGGGCGATACGCTGGTGGTCACGGGCGCAGCTGGCGCCACGGGCTCCGTCGTGGGCCAGATCGGCAAGATCTCCGGGTGCCGGGTCATCGGCGTCGCGGGCGGACCCGAGAAGTGCAAATGGCTGGTGGACGAACTCGGCTTCGACGCCGCCATAGACTACAAGACCGACGATGTGCGCCGCCGCATGCGTGAGCTTTCTCCCGGCGGCATCAACGTGCTGTGGGATAATGTCGGTGGCCCGATCTTCAATAGCCTGCTGGGCGAACTGGCGTTGCAGGCGCGTGTCGTCGTCTGCGGCGGCATCTCCCGCTACGAGCTTGGCCAGATGCCGGCAGGACCGGAGAACTATTTCAATCTCATCTTCAAGCGCGCCTCGATGTCGGGCTTTATCGTCCTCGATTACCAGGCCGAATACCCGATCGCGCGGCAGCGCATCGGTCAATGGATTGAGCAAGGCCGCATCCGCTACAGAGAAGATGTTCAGCAGGGCTTGGAAAATGCACCTCGCACCCTGATGCGCCTTTTCGGCGGCGAAAATCTGGGCAAGCAATTGCTCAAGGTTGCCTGAACCGATGCGCTGAACGGCGGTCCTGAGATAATTCAAACGTCCGGCCCTCCGATCAGAGGGGGCTGATGAAAGCACGAGTACGCCCGATGCTATCGCATGGCTCCAGAGTGAATGGAGCGGAATGAAGCTAATCACTGGTATGGCGAAAAAAGAGCAGATGATCGCCAACGACTGTGAGATGTATAGACAGCCACAGCCTCCAGTGCCTTCACCCTTTTCAGGTCAGCCATAAACTACAATACCC
>DATJDE010000017.1:0-6147 GCA_035497595.1 Rhizomicrobium sp.
CGCTCTTTGCCCGCCGCGCCGAAGGACACTTCACCGAAAGAGTTTTGCGAGGTCACCAGGGCATAGGCCGCGTAGCCGGTTTGCCCGCCAATACCCGTCACCGATTGCGCGCCGATTGCCACGCTCAAGGCCTGGCTAGCATCTGCGCCCGCGCCGAGCGCCAATGCTTGCTCGCCTTCGACATTCCTCCGGCAATTGATCGAGCGCGGATTGCAAACGGTGCAGCACATCGCGTGCGATCACGCTGCGTTCCGGGCCAGGCGCATCGATCGCCATTTCCAGCGCATCCAGATCGGCGACGGCTTCGATGGGGACGACCTGCGAATGGCGGATGCGGTCTACCAGCAAATTGCGCGCAGTCGCGAACAAAAAGGGTTTTGTCTTGTCGGGAATCTGCGCCTGGGCGGCTTCGCACACCCGCGCATAAATCTCCCGGCGCAAATCCTCGATATCGTTCTTGTTACGCCAGTTCTGGTGCAGGTAGTGCATCAGGATTGCCTCCAGCGGCAACACTTCGCGGGTGAACCAATCCCTGACGCCGGACGCAGCGATGCGCGCGCCCGAGCCATGAAGATCAGCGTCTTCCTTTTGGGTTCCAGTTGTCTCGGCCATCCCCTGAAAGCCACCGCCAAAAGAAGGTCAAAGCGAAAGTCGCTTACTAAGAACGGATCGGGCAAGTTTACGAAAATAGTTTGGGGCCACTGAGCAGGGCTGACTGTAAGATTGTTGCGCGGGCAAAAGCAGAGTGGCGTCGTCGTCGGCATCAAAATGAGGCTTCGACGATTAAAGCGCCGAAACGCATTTCGGGCTCCCGCGGAGCCTGCGTTTGCCACTAGCTGGCAGGCATTCTTGAAGGGTAAATTGTCAGATGTTGCAGAAAAGCCAGAAGCGCAGTCCGCCCTAATTGTGGTCGGCGCTGCCAGTGCCGCGAGGGGCTAAAGCAGAAACCATGAGGCCGGTTATGGCTCGCTTGGCGACGGCCTCATGTAACGCTTAGCCTTCGTTGCGATGCACCAACCGATACAGCACTGGCAGCACGAAAAGCGTCAGCAATGTCGATGAGAGGATGCCGCCGATTACCACGGTGGCGAGCGGACGCTGGACCTCGGAGCCTGCGCCATCATTGAAGGCCATAGGCACGAATCCAAGACTTGCCACCAGCGCGGTGGTGAGCACGGGACGCAGGCGTGTGAGCGCGCCATCGCGTATGGCAACGTCAAGCGCTCTGCCCGCGCTCCGTAGAGCGTTCATGAAGGACAGCATCACGACGCCGTTAAGCACGGCGATGCCTGACAGTGCGATAAAGCCAACGCCCGCCGAAATGGAAAAGGGAATCCCCCGCAACGCGAGTGCCAGCACGCCACCGGTGAGCGCGAGCGGCACGCCGGAAAAGACAATGGCGGCATCTCGTGCCGAGCGGAAAAGTGCAAAGAGAATGGTATAGATAAGAAGGAGCGCGAGCGGGATAACAAGTTGAAGCCGTGCTGTAGCGGACATCAGTTGCTCGAAGGTGCCGCCATATCGCAGCCAATAACCCGCAGGTATTTTTACCGTAGTGGAAATCTTCTCCTGCAATTCGGTGACAAAAGAGCCGAGATCACGGTCTCGCACATTGGCGGTCACCACAACGCGGCGCTTGCCGTCTTCGCGGCTTATCTGGTTGGGGCCGATGATGGTTTCGACCTTGGCGATTTCGCGCAACGGCACATAGGCGGGGTGGTCGCCCTCACCTCTGGGCAAAGTGACGTGCAGGTTTGCAACAGCGTCCACGTTGGAGCGGATATTCTCGGGCAGACGCACGACAATCGCAAAGCGCCGGTCGCCTTCGAAGATGGCACCCGCCTCGGTGCCACCGATGGAAGCCTGCACTACCTCCTGTATGTCGGCGACGTTCAAGCCCAGCCGCGCAAGCGCGGCACGATCTGGTGTGATCTGTAGCATCGGCAGACCATCGGTCTGTTCGAGGCGCGCATCGGCAGAGCCTTTTACACCTTCCACCACTGCCTGGATCTCACGTCCGGTCGCCGACAGTTTTTCGAGATCGTCGCCGAACAGTTTCACTGCCACATCAGCCCGCACACCAGAAATAAGTTCGTTGAAGCGCATCTGAATCGGCTGGGTAAATTCATAATTATTCCCAGGGACGCGCGCTACCAGCGTTTCCAATTCCTCGACAAGCTTTTCCTTGTGCTTGCCAGGATCAGGCCATTTGACGCGCGGCTTCAACATCACGAAAGTATCGGCGACGCTGGGCGGCATGGGATCGTTGGCGACTTCCGCAGTGCCGATCTTGGAAAAGACCTGCTCGACCTCGGGGGCTTGAAGCAGCTTTTTCTCCAACGTCTGCTGCATCGATACCGACTGGGTCAGGCTGGTGCTCGGGATGCGCAGTGCATGGAGCGCGACATCACCTTCGTCGAGATTGGGCAGGAATTCCGAGCCCAACCGTGTAGCACCGAGGCCGCTGATAACAACGAGGGCAACCGCCAGACCGATAACAGCACGCGGACACGCCAGCGCCCAGTCGAGAGCCCCGGCATAGCGTTCGCGCGCACCACGCATCACCGCGCTTTCCTTTTCTGCCACTTTGCCGGTGACAAAGAGCGCTACCGCAGCCGGAACAAAGGTCAGTGATAAAACCACGGCCGCCGTCAGTGCAAAGACGACGGTGAAAGCCATCGGGTGGAACATTTTTCCTTCGATACCGGTGAGCGCAAAGACAGGAACATAGACTATGGTGATGATAAGGATGCCGAAGATGCTTGGCTTAACGACCTCGCTTGTCGCGTTGGCGGTGAGCGAGAAACGCTCGTCGCGCGTGAGAAGGCGCCCCAGTTGATGCTGGGATTCTGCGAAACGGCGCAGGCAATTCTCCACAATAATGACTGCACCATCGACGATAAGACCAAAGTCGAGGGCACCGAGGCTCATGAGGTTGCCGGAAACCCGGTTCTCCACCATGCCGGTGATGGTGAACAACATCGATAGCGGAATAACGGCCGCCGTGATGAGCGCAGCACGAATATTACCGAGCAGGAAAAAAAGAATGACAATGACGAGGAAGGCGCCCTCGATCAGGTTCGCTTTCACTGTTTCAATGGTGCGATCGACAAGCGCCGTGCGGTCATAAAGCGGACTGGCGATAACACCTTGCGGTAACGCCCTCGCAGCTTCTTCTAATTTTGCGGCAACGGCTTTGGACACGGTACGGCTGTTCTCGCCAATCAGCATGAAGGCCGTGCCAAGAACAATCTCTTCGCCATTATGCGAAGCAGCGCCGGTGCGAAGTTCCTTGCCGAGGCCTATATCCGCGACATCGCCGATACGAACGGGAATGCCATTACGACTCGTGATGACAATGGTCTTCAGATCGTCGATGACCGACGCGCGCCCCTGCACGCGCACCAGATATTGTTCGCCATGGCGCTCGATGTAACCGGCGCCTGCATTGATATTGTTGCGCTCCAATGCAGTGATGACGTCGCCGATACCGAGGCCCAGGGCAGCCAACCGCTCAGGCCAGGGCGTGACATGATACTGACGTACAAAGCCCCCGATGGTATTGATTTCGGTGACACCCGGTGTGTTGCGAAGTTGTGGGCGGATCACCCAGTCCTGCAAGGTGCGCAGGTCTTCAGGGGTATAAGCACTGCCATCAGGTTTGCGCGCGTTGGGTTCGGCCTCCACGACATACATGAAGATTTCACCGAGACCCGTTGCGATGGGGCCGAGCTTGGGTGTGATGCCTTGCGGTAGTTGCCCCGCAAGAGATTGCAACCTTTCGCTGACGAGCTGGCGCGCGAAATAAATATCCACCCCGTCTTTGAAATTGACCGTTATCTGTGAAAGCCCATAGCGTGAGAGCGAGCGGGTGCTTTCGATGCCGGGAATGCCGGCAATCACGGTCTCCAATGGGACCGTAACGCGCTGTTCCGCCTCAAGCGGTGAGTAGCCTTTGGCTTCGGTATTGATCTGCACTTGGACGTTGGTGATATCGGGTGTCGCATCGATAGGAAGATGCTGAAAATTCCAGGCCCCAAAGGCAGCCAACATAAGCACCACCGCCAGCACCGCCCAGCGATAGCGGATGGAAAGAGAGATGATCCGTTCCAGCATAACCGCCCTCAATGTTCGTGCGCTGTGCCGGACTTTTCGATATCGGCGCGGACAAGAAAGGCGTTGCGGCTGACATAGACAGCGCCAGGCGAAAGGCCTTCGAGCACCTCTGTCCATTCCGGCGTGCGGCGGCCAAGTTCGAGTGGACGCGCTTCATAGACGTTGCCCACCTTCACGAACACGACGTCGAACGCACCAAGCTTCTGAATAGCCTGCGTTCGTACGGCAAGTGCCACACTCACCTGCGCGATTGTGACAAGGCCCTCGACGCCCATACCCGGGCGCCACTCAGCATTCCTGTTGGGCAGATCGACGTGGGCAATGATGGTCTGCGTGGCGGCATGCGCTGCAGGCAGCATTGCTGTAATCGCCGCATCTGTTTGCCTTGTACCGGTTAGGCCCCGAATGGATATGGGTTGGCCCGGCCGCAGCCTTTCGGCATCGCTCGGATAGGCGAAAAATTCCGCATGGACCTTTGTCACGTCCGCAATCACGTAAAGCGGCTCACTTCCCGACACATCACCAACATTGGCGCGCCGTTCCATCACGACGCCGGTCATCGGGACGGGGACTGTATAGGCCTGAAGACTCTCGCTGGATTCCACGCGTGCCAGCGGTTCACCACGCGTTACACGGTCGCCTATTTCCTTTGAGAGCGACAGTATGCGTCCGGGGTACCAGGCACGGACTTCGCTTCGCCCTTGTGGCTGGAGCTCAATGCGCCCTGACAACGAGATTGTTTCAGCAAGCGTAGCGGGCCCGGCCTTCTCCGTCGCAATGCCGCCCGCCTTTGCCGCGCTCTCATCTATTTGTGTCCTGCCTTCATGGGACTCGTAGGTCCAACGATAGGACCTTCCTTCATGAATTGCGCGCAGCTCCACATCGAAGGAATGTGGCTCTCTCACAATCGCTGTGCCGCGCAAATAGCCTTGACGCGCCTCAAACCCGATATGATCCACTCTCCCACCCAGCCGCACCAATGTGATGGCAGCCTTTACCTGCTGCGGCGAGAGTGGTTTGCCACCTTGATAGGGGTAGAGCCTGAACTCAGGCGATGTACCCTCTTCGAACATGGTCACTTCGATGGCGAACCCGCCGTCCCGCAATATACTGCCACCATGCGATCCTTTCTCGGTCGCGTGATCTTCCGGCTCACCGCAGGCGACCAGGAAAGCACAGCCGAACAGCACGGCTGCGTATTTTCGCAAGCGCGTCATCGAGAAACCTCCGGGGTCGAAACGAGTGTGGTATGTTCGCCCGTCAGGCGGCGCAATGCCGCGCGTTGCAAGTGGAAATTGCGCAAAGCCTCGATACGCTGGTTCTGGACCTCGATATGAAGGCGCTGTGCGTCGGCTACGTCGCGATAGGTAAAGCCACCACGCGCATAACCGCTCTTAACCAAGGATAGTGCGCGGGCGGTCTGCGGAACAATGTCTGTTTCAAGGCGATGAACTTCGGCAACATAGGCGCCAAGTTTCTGCGACAGACGGGTGGCGTCCCGCTTATAGCTTAATCGCGCGGCAGCAAGATCGCCTTCCGCCGCGCTGCGTTCTTCTCCTGCACGCGCAATATTGCCGGAGTTCGCGTCGAAAATAGGTATCGGCATTGAGACACCTGCCACAACCGCATAATCGCTGTTCGCTTCAAATCGGCGAACACCAAGTTGCACTTGCGGATCGGGGACCGCTTGCGCCCTTGCCAACGAGACGCGGGTGGCGGCCGCCAGGCGTTCGGCGTCGAGCAAGGCTATATCAGGGCCTTCATCGCCTATCGCAGGGAGAGAAAGGTCTGAGAGTAAGGCCGGATCGAGTTCAAACGCGGGCTGATCGGGAACATAGGTTGCAAGGACAGCGCGCGATGTTTGAGCTGCACTCTGGGCGTGCGCCGATAGAACCTCAACTTGGGCTTTCTGTGCTTCGGCTTGCGCGCCTGCGAAGAGTGGATCGCGCGCAGCGGCCACGCGGCGGGAGACATTTTTCACCAATGCATCGCTGTCGGTTGCTTGCTGTTTTGTGAGATTGAGTTTTGCCG
>DATJDE010000018.1:0-5150 GCA_035497595.1 Rhizomicrobium sp.
TGAAGGCAAGGAATATGTCGTGTCCGATGGGGATGTGATGCATTTCAGGTTCAATGCGTAGGCATGACGCTGCTGCACTTTGAGGATTTTCCGGTCGGTCGCATCTTCGACTGCGGCAGCTATCCGGTTAGCCGGGACGAAGTGTTTGAATTTGCGCGGGCCTTTGACCCGCAGCCGCACCATCTGAATGAGGAAGCGGCCAAGGCCACCATTCTTGGTGGGCTATCAGCATCGGGCTGGCATGTCTGTGCGATTGCCATGCGGCTGTTTGCCGATGCCATTATCCTGAAAGCGGACAATCGGGGCGGCGCAGGTGCGCGCGAAACGCGCTGGATGAAACCGGTGCGGCCCGGCGATGTTTTGCGGATGGAGGCCGAAGTGATGGAGGCGACGGCTTCCAAATCCAAACCGTTTGGCTTTGTCACTTTTGATTGTCGGTTGTTCACTGCAGCTGGTCAGGTGGCGATAGTGTCCATGACGCCGATCATCGGGTTCAAGCCATGAGCGGATGGTTTGAGGATATTAAGATCGGCGCGCGGCAGGAGCTTGGCTCTTATATCTTTACGCAAGATGAGATCATCGCCTTTGCACGCAAGTATGATCCACAGGTTTTTCATATCGACCCTGAGGCGGCCAAACAAACGATGTTTGGCGGGTTGATTGCTTCTGGCTGGCATACGGCGGCGGTCTGGATGAAGCTCGCTGTGGCAGGTTGGGGGGCGGAGAATAAAGCAGGGATTTCGCCGGGCTTTGAGGATATGCGCTGGCTCAAGCCGGTGCGGCCGGGGATGACCGTTTCGTACTCCACCGAAATCATTGAGAAGGTGGAGTTGAAATCACGGCCTGAGCTTGGCCTCATCAAGAGCCTGAATGAAGGGCGTGATGAGAACGGCGAGGTTGTTTTCCGGTTTATTGGCAAAGGGTTTGTACCCAGACGCCCCAAGGGAGAACCAGCATGAGCACACGCGGCAAGATGATTGAGATGACCATGACGGATGGCGCGAAGATTGGCGTCTATCATGTGGAGCCATCCGGCGCGCGACGCGGTGGGCTGGTGCTCATTCAGGAGATCTTTGGTGTGACGGAGCACATCAAGGAATTGAGCGATGGTTATGCGGATGAAGGCTATGAAGTGCTGGCGCCTTCGCTCTATGACCGCGAGGAGCCGGGGTTTCAGGCGGGCTATGAGCCGCAGGATATTCAGCGGGCGTTGAAGATTGCGCGCGGCGGGCACCCCTTCGAGCTTTCGATTGCGGATACGCAGGTTTGTATTGATGCGCTGAAGGGCAAGGGGGCGGTATTTATCACCGGCTATTGCTATGGCGGCTCGGTTTCCTGGGCAGCGGCTTGCAAGTGTGAGGGGTTGGCGGCGGCGTCTTGTTATTATGGCGGCAATATTCCGGCGATGGCGGAGTGGGAGCCGAAATGTTCGGTCATTTTGCATTTCGGCAAGAAGGACCATGGCATTCCGATGGAGGCTGTCGACAAGGTGCGTGCAGCCCATCCTGATGTGCCGGTTTATATCTATGATGCGGGGCACGGATTCAATTCGGACCGGCGCGCGGATTACAACGAAGACGCGGCGAAGCTGGGTAAGCAACGCACGCTTGAATTATTCCGCGCGCATGGCGGTTAACGCAACGACGCTTCGATGTTGCCTCCATCCACGGTGATGATGGCGGCTGTCGTTTTGTTGGCTTTGGCGAGGTAGACGAAGGCGTCGGCTACGTCGTCTGCGGTGACTTCGCGGTGCAGCAGGTTGCCGCCCATATAATCTTTTTCGGACAGGCCACGGGCTTTGGCGCGGCTGGTTACCATTTCGGTGGTGAGCAGGCCGGAGCGGATGCGATCTGCGTTCACGGCGTTGGAGCGGATGCCATCGCGGCCATGATCCAGCGCATATTGTTTCATCAGGAACAGCGTTGACGCTTTGGCGAGGCCGTAGGGGCCGAAATCCTTGCCGGGGTTGATCGCCTGTTTGCTGGTGTTGAACAGCAGCACGCCGCCTGTGCCTTGCGCCTGCATGATGCGGGTGGCGGTTTGGGCGACGGTCTGGTGGGCGAAGAAATTCAGTTCGAAACTCTGGCGTAAGGTATCATCATCGACCTTACCGATGGTGCCTTGCCAGGCGGCACCGGCGTTGGACACGACGATGTCTACGCCGCCGAAGGTTTCTGTGATTTTGGCGAAGGCGGCGCGCACCTCTGACGGTTTGGTGACATCGCAGGCGATGGCAAGTGCTTTGCCGCCGATCTTTTTGGCGACGGCTGTGGCTGCTTCAAGGTCGCGATCCAGCACGGCGACTTCGGCACCGTCTTTGGCGAAGGCTTGGGCGGTAGCGGCACCAATGCCGGAACCGCCGCCGGTGACGACAGCAATCTGGCGGGCGAGCGGTTTTTCCACGCCTTTGCCGAGCTTGGCCTGTTCCAGCGACCAATATTCGACATCGAACATATCGGCTTCCGAGATCGACACGAAGGCGCCGGTGGCTGTGGCGTTGGCGATCACTTCCACTGCGTTTTCCGCGATGTCGGCGGCGATGGCCGCATCTTTGGCGCTGCCGCCGAGGCCGAACAACCCGACGCCGGGGACGAGGACCACGCGGGGCAAGGGATCGAGTTCGGTTTTCTTTGGGTTGGCGCGTTGGTTGTTGCGCGCGAAATAATCGTGATAGCGGGTGACAAACCCTTCCACCGCTGCGGTGACGGCTTTTTGCCAGCCCGGCAGGTCACTCGCATCGGGCGCGGGCACCACCAGCGGCCAGTTTTTGGTGCGGATGGTGTGGTCCGGCGTGACGACACCTTGCTGCGAATAATGCGCCACGTCTGCACCATTCACATAGTCGAGGATGGCGGAGTTGCTGCGGAAGCAGAGCACCTGGCGTTTGACGGTGCCTGCCAGTTCATCACGCGCGAGGGCGACGGCGCCGCGCAAGATGGGCGCGATGTTGGCGACGGTGGCGATTTTTTCCGGCAATTTGGCAGCCGCGAGTTTTTTGCGCGGGCCGTTCGCCAGGCGATCTTCTGCGATGGTCACCAGATCGATCATCCGCGCATAGGCTTCGGTTGCTGTTTCGCCAAAGGTGAAAATGCCGTGGCGCAGAAGCACCAGGCCTTCGACATCGGGGAATTTGTCGAACACATCGGCGACCGATTTGGCCAGCGCGAAGCCGGGGATGGTGTAGGGCACGATGGCGACGCGGGTGCCATAGATTTCGCGCACGATCTCTTCGCCATTGGGTTGATCGGTGATGGCGAGGACGGCGGTGGAATGGGTGTGGTCGATGAATTTGTGCGGCAGGAAGGCGTGCAGCAGGGTTTCGACAGACGGATTGGGGGATGTGGAATCCATCAGATTCACACGTTGGAAGTTCACCATGTCTTCGTCGGACAATTTGGCGAGGGCGCGCAGGCGGCGCAGGGGCGCGAGGCGCACGGCGGGGAGGCCCGCGGGTTCAATATTGCCCATGTCCCAGCCGGAGCCTTTGACGCAGATCACTTCTACGTCATCGCCCAGAAAATCTTTGATGGTGGTTTTGACCGAGGTGTTGCCGCCGCCATGCAGGACGAGTTTGGGATCGCCGCCGAGCAGACGGGTGGTGTAGACGCGCAAGGCGAGATCTTCACCCACGCCTTGTTCGGCGTAACGGGTGATGAAGGCTTTGGCGTCGGCATCGGACCAGCGGGATTTCATGTCAGTGCACTCCAGATTCGGGGCGAGTCATTGGTGGGTGGGTTCGGCACCGTTCGGTGGGGACAGCTGGGTTGTTCATACGCTGACACTATGAACTCCCTCGCTGCGCTCGCCGGGAATGACAAAGGGGGGCGCATGTTAGGTGCGCTCCGGGAATAGGGATTTTAGGCCGGCTTCTGTCGCCGCGCAGGTGCCGCGTTCGGTGATGAAGGCGGTGACCAGTCTTGCCGGTGTTACGTCGAAGCCGGGGTTTGCGCCGGGGCTGCCGGGGGCGGCGATTTCGACTGTGGCGAGGCTGCCATTGGGAAGGCGGCCTGTCATTTTTAGCAACTCATCGGCGCTGCGTTGTTCGATGGGGATGTCGCGGCCGTTATTCAGCGTCCAGTCGATCGTGGAGGACGGGAGGGCGACGTAGAAGGGGACAGTGTTGTCCTTCGCGGCCAGCGCTTTCAAGTACGTGCCGATCTTGTTGGCGACATCGCCATTGGCGGTGACGCGGTCTGTGCCGACGATGCACAAATCGACCTCTCCTGCCTGCATATAGTGGCCGCCTGCATTGTCCGCGATGATGGTGTGCGGCACGCCGTGGCTGCCGAGTTCATAGGCGGTGAGGGACGCGCCTTGATTGCGGGGGCGGGTTTCATCGACCCAGACGTGGAGATCTATGCCGGCGTCATGGGCTTTGTAGATGGGGGCGAGGGCGGTGCCCCAATCGACGCAAGCGAGCCAGCCGGCATTGCAATGGGTGAGGATGTTGAGTTTGCCGGTCTTCTTCGCGGCGGCTTCGGCTAAGATTTTGAGGCCGTGTTCGCCGATGGCGTTGCAGACCTCGACATCTTCATCGGCGATCTTTGCCGCTTCCGCCCAGGCGATGGCGGCGCGTGTTTCACGCGGCTGGTTGCGCAAGGCGTCGCGCATGCGGGCGAGTGCCCAGCGCAGGTTGATGGCGGTGGGGCGGGTGGCGAGCAGGGTGTCGTGGGCGGTGTCCAACGCCGGGTCGGAGGCATCTTTTTGCATCGCGAGCGCGACGCCATAGGCGGCGGTGGCGCCGATCAGGGGTGCCCCGCGGACCACCATGGCGGAGATGGCGTGGGCGGCGTCTTCCAGGGTTTTCAGTTCTGTCGTCTCGAAGGCGTGGGGGAGTTTGGTTTGGTCGATGATTTCGACCGTGCTCCCGCCCTTGGGCCAGATGGTACGATAGGGAGTGCCACCGATCTTCATATCTACAAACCCTTGAGTGGAGTGGCTCTAATTGTTTTCGCGTTTTTCGGGAAAAAGGGGGTGGGATATATGCCCTTGCCTCTTTCCTGAACCGACCCATCGTACGAGGAATTTGGTCCTTCGATGCTGATTTTCAAGACCCGCTGCCCGAAAACTCAGTGCCCTCCGAAGGCGACGAGGGTGGACACGTTTTTGCCCAGCGCGCGGAGCTTATCGGCCCCGCCGAGGTCTGGCAG
>DATJDE010000019.1:0-5084 GCA_035497595.1 Rhizomicrobium sp.
AAATCCCGTCCTGCCGTCCGAACATCAGCAAGGCCGGGCATTTGATAGTGCCAAGCGTGGGCCTGCTGTCGGCCCGCGCCATGATCGCGCGCTGCTGGCGCTGAAAAATATCCGGTCCCGTATCGCTTGCCATCTGGCGCAAAATGCGCGTGACGCTCTCGTCATTCACCCGGGCAGGATGCACCAGCATCGGCACGCGCTCTTCGATGATGCCATCAAACTTGCCCTGCTCCACAAGGCGCAAATACCCTTCGCGGCGCACGGTTTGTTTGGGTGTATCGGCAGGCGCAATGCCGCTCATTAGAACCAGCTTGGTCACGCGCTGCGGCGCGCGGCGCAAAATTTCAAACGCCACGAACCCGCCCATGCCATGGGCCACCAACGCGAAAGACTGCGCCGCCTTGTCCAACACCCCTTGCGCCATCGCGCCAATCGTATCGTGGTCGCGCTGCACATAGATGCGCGGGGTCCCGATGGCGGACAACGCCTCCATCTGCGGCGCCCACAAAAGCTCGGTGCAGAGCTGGCTGGGAATAAGAGCAATTTCAGTCTTGTCGGACATATCAGGCAACCTTGTGCAGTACTGTTTCACCCGCCGAAATCCGGCGACAATTCTCAAACGCCACCGTCACGCTGCGTGCCAGCGTTTCAGGCGTCAACCAGGCGATATGCGGTGTGACAACCACATTGGCCAACCCAAACAGAGGGTGCTCTTCCACAGGCTCATTGCAGAACACATCAAGCCCCGCGCCGCGCAGCGCACCGGAGTTGAGCGCATCCACCAATGCGGCCTCATCCACCAACTCGCCGCGCGCAGTATTGATCAACACCGCGCCTTTTTTCATTCGGCTGAGTGCGTCACGCGAAATCATCCCAATGGTCTCAGGCGTCGCCGGACAATGCAGCGAAACAATATCTGCCGTCGCAAACAGCTCATCGAGCCCAACAAACCGCGCCGCTACACCCTCTTTCGGGCTGCGCGCGTTATAGATCAGCGTCGCGCCCAAAGCCTCCAACACCGGCGAAAGTCGCTGCGGCACCGCGCCATAACCAACAAAGCCAACCGTACGCCCGGCAATCTCGCCCGAACGATCAAACGCCACCGTATCGGGGCGCCAACCAGCGCCGCGCCGCATCAAAGGATCGAAATATGTCACCCGCCGCAGCGTCGCCAGCATCAGCATCAAGGCCAGTTCGGCCACAGCCTGCGTATTGGTGCCCGGCATATTGCACACCGCCACACCGGCTTTGCGCGCCGCGTCCAGATCAATGGTGTTCACACCCACACCGATTTTCTGGATCAGCTTGAGATGAGGCGCGGCCTCAATATCGGCAGCCCGAACCGGACGCAGAACATGCAACAAAACATCCGCCGTTTTCATCGCAGCAGCGAAAGCCGCATCATCAGTCTCATCGATGATGGAAAGCGCCCAGCCCTTCGGCAGAACCGCCGCAAGCTGTTCACGAAAGCCCGGACTGGCGCGATAATGCAGAACGATGTTCATGCGCGCGCCAACTGCGGCAACCCGCTCCAACCGGCATACTGCGCAGCATCACCCATCTCTTCTTCAAAGCGCAGCAGCTCATTCCATTTCGCCATCCGTTCCGACCGCGCAAAAGAGCCAACCTTGAACTGCCCCGAATCCCACCCCGTCGAAAGATGCGAAATAGACACGTCCTCGGTCTCGCCGGACCGCGCAGAAACAATCGTCGCCCAACCGGCCTTCTTGGCTTCGCGCAGCGCCGAAAGGGCGCGTGAAACCGTGCCCGCCTGGTTGACCTTGATGAGCGCGCAATTGCACGCCCCGGCCTCCACCGCACGCGCTACACGGCTCGCATCGGTAACCAGAAAATCATCCCCCACGACCTGCACTTTTTTGCCGACCAGCGCGGTGATCTTCGCCATAGCGTCGATATGATCCTGCGCCACCGGATCTTCGATGGACAGAATGGGGTAACGCGCACACCAGCCCGTCACCACCTCGATCATCGCATCGGACTCGAGCTTTGTCCCATCAAGACCAAGTTGATAAAGCCTGTCGCGATAAAACTCGCTGGCCGCGATATCGAGCGAGATAAACACATCTTGCCCCGGCCTGTAGCCAGCCTTCTCAATCGCCTTGGTCAGCGTCGAAAGCCCATCTTCGTTGGAATCGAAATTCGGCCACCAGCCACCTTCATCCGCCGTGCCCGAAAGCTTGTTCTGGTCTTCCATCAAACGACCTGCCGCGCGATACACATCTGCGATCACTTCAAAAGCGCGGCGCAAACTTTCCGCGCCCGGCACCATCACCATGAAGTCCTGAATGTCTGTTCTGCGCCCGGCATGTGCGCCGCCACCAAAAATCTGAATCTCCGGAACCGGCAACCGCACCTTTTGACCGCTAGCCAGATATTGCCAAAGACTTTTGCCACTCGCATTGGCCAGCGCATGCGACAGCGCCAGCGAAACCGCCACAGTAGCATTGCCGCCCAGACGCGAAAAATTCTGCGTGCCATCCAGTTCGGAGAGCAGCGTATCGAGTTTTTCCTGATCCGCATCCTTGCCGACAAAAGCATTGGCGATCACGTTGTTCACATTGGAAACCGCTTTGGTGACACCAAAGCCGCCGAACTTGCTGCCGCCATCGCGCAGATCAATCGCTTCGTGGATCCCGCGCGAGGCACCAGCAGGGGCCGCCGCCCGCCCGAAGCCACCGCCTTCAAGACGAATATCAACTTCCACCGTGGGCCGCCCACGCGAATCCCAAATCTGGCGGGCTTTAACAGACTGAATACGGGGGCTCATAGCGCAGCTACCTTCTTGTGCCAACGATCGGCGAGGACAGACAAAGTGAGTTCAGGTTCGATCAAGAATTCCCGCGCGGCACGCCGCACGAAATCCTTCTGTTTTGCATCGGTGATATATTCAACCGGCGATTTCCCATCGACACGAGCCAACAAAAACGCAGCCAGCAATCCAGCCGTGCGTTTATCCAATGCGCCCGCATCTTCCCAATTCACCTGGGTAAAATAGGCAAGCCGCATCGCCTCAAACGCCGCGATAAAGGCGTCGGCATGAGGCGGCGCCCAGACACATTTGAGCAACAGATGATTGAGACAGAACGCCAGATCGAAAGCCGGATCGCCATAACAGGCCGTTTCCGAATCCAGAAAAATCGGCCCATCCGGACCATGAAGAATATTTTTGGGGCTGACATCGCCATGCATCAACGCAATACGCGCGGCCGCCAAATCCCGTGCCATCGCCTCAATCCGCGCCGCCCGATCCGGGTGCGCCTTCGCGGTGTAAAGGAGATAGGGCTCGATCCGCAGCGCCATGAACATGTCATCATGCGCAAACTTCGCGGCCACATCCGCGTTATGTGCGCTTGCCCGATGTACGGCACCGATCACCCGCCCCACATGCGCGGAAAATACGGTATCCACCTCGCCGCGCAGCAATTGCGCCTTCCAGCCCGGATACTCCGCAGGCTCGAAATACTGCATCGCGAACAGATGGCCTTCCCGGTCCTCCCCCAAAATCCGCGGCACGCAGCCCGGCTCTACCCCGGCTGCAAACCGAAACCAGTCTGCCTCGCTGTGAATGCGCTCGACCGGCGCCAACCATTCGGCCGCCACCTTGAGGCGCGGCAAGGCCCGTTTGATGCAGATTGGGCCGCTGGCAAGGTCAACCCGGAAAACATCCCCCGAAACCCCGCCTGTCAGGGCGAGAATAGGCGGATTTTCCGCTTGTCCGGCCAAATTCATACGGCGCAGAGACTGGAGAATTTGAGGGTCCTGGGTCATGGCTCCAAGGCGATAAAGGCGGCAACAGCCGGGTCAATTCTAGACACTTCGAATTCGAAGCAATAGTCTATTACGTCTAAAAATAAAGAGGAAACACGATGGACGATATAGCAGCTCTGGCCAAAAAGTTCTTCGACGGAATTGAAGCGGGCAACATTGCGATCCTGCGCGAGGTCTATGCCCCCGATGTGAAGATCTGGCACAATACCGATGGTCTTGTGCAAACACTGGAAGACAACGTCGCCACCCTCACAGGCATGGTCGAACGCATCCCGACCCGGCGTTATGCCGATCGCCGGGTCCATACATTTCCGGGCGGCTTTGTGCAGCAGCATAAACTGATCGGCACCAAAAAGAGCGGCAACTCCGTGGAATTGGAAGCGGTCATCGTTTGCGCCGTCGAAAACGGGCGGATTACCCGTCTGGATGAATATTTCGACTCGGCAGCCGTCACCAAATTCAGGGAACCGTAAAACACGGTCTGTTTTTCGTGCAGTGGGTATCTGTCGATCCACAAACGCTGCAACGCCGCGACGAGATTGTTGCGGCGTTGCGGCTGCTCGTCGGTGCCGCCTGGCATGGCACGCAATATGGACTTGGCGCGTTATGCACGATGATTGAGGCTCTACCGGGAGATTTCCCATGGAAAGCATTAACATCGTGGTTTTACAGCCGGTTCTTGCGCTCATCTTTGGCATTCTGATTTTATTTTTGCCTCGTCTGTTGAACTATTTTGTTGCCATCTATCTGATCTTCATCGGAATTCTGGGGCTCTGGCCACAGATCATGCAAAGTTCCATCTGACACGGAACCGCAAACGGCCTCCATTCGTTTTCTCAAGAGATCGAGAGGAGAAACCGATGCCACGAATCCCGCATGAGACGCCTTCGCCCAAGATGCAGGCGGCAACACGCAAGGCGCCCAAAAAAGCGACCCGTGTTGATCGCGCCAGCGAAGAGTCTTTTCCCGCAAGCGATCCGCCGTCGTATAATGCCGGTGATGCGATCGGTGCGCCGAAACATCGAAAAACGGACGCCCCTGATATCAAAACGTTTAAAGGGGCAGCCAAAAAGACCAAGTAAGGACCATGCCGACGCTTGACGACTTGCGCCGAGACCACCCGGAGATACGGGCCGATTTTACCATCGACCAGCAATGGAAGACGTATGGCGCGGCGGAGCATGAGGTGTGGCGTACGCTTTTTGAACGCCAATCCGAGCTTTTGCAGGAGCGTGCCTGTGCTGAATTTCTGGACGGGCTGAACCGTCTCGATTTGACGGCGAACGGTATTCCCG
>DATJDE010000020.1:0-4149 GCA_035497595.1 Rhizomicrobium sp.
TGCTGCGCCTGCGTGAGGCCGGCCTGCCGTTCTTTGTCGTGCTGACCAACCCCACCACCGGCGGCGTGACCGCGTCCTACGCCATGCTGGGCGATGTGCATCTGGCCGAGCCGGGCGCTTTGATCGGCTTTGCCGGCCAGCGCGTGATCGAGCAGACCATCCGCGAAAAACTGCCGGAAGGTTTCCAGCGCGCGGAATATCTGCGCGATCACGGCATGGTCGACATGGTGACCCACCGCCACGAGATGCGCCCAACGCTGTCTCGGCTGGTGCACATGATGATGAAAAAACCACGCCCGAAATCGCGTGCATCTCAAGCGGGTACGGGCTTGCGCGTGCGGGCATGAGTGCCGCTGCGGGGAGCGATTCCATTCTCGAACGCCTCCTGTCGCTGCATCCCAAAAAAATCGATCTGGTGCTGGATCGTATCCAGCGCCTGCTGAAGGATTTGGGCGATCCGGAACTGAAACTGCCGCCTGTGCTGCATGTTGCAGGTACCAATGGCAAAGGCTCGACCTGCGCCTTCTCTCGCGCCATGCTGGAAGCGCAAGGGCTGAAAGTTCATGTCTATTCCTCGCCCCATCTGGTCCATTTCAACGAACGCATCCGTCTTGACGGCGCACTAATCAGCGAAGAAGAACTCGCCGCCACACTTGAAGAGTGTGAACAGGTGAACGATGGCGCGCCCATCACCTTCTTTGAAATCACCACCGCGGCAGCCTTCCTCGCCTTTTCGCGCCACCGCGCCGATGCGCTGGTGCTGGAGGTTGGGCTGGGCGGGCGTTACGACGCCACCAACGTCATCCCCCACCCAATCGCCGCCATCATCACCCCCATCGGCCTCGACCACGCCGAATTTCTTGGCACCAGCCTTGCCGATATCGCAGCCGAAAAAGCCGGCATCATCAAACGCGGCGTGCCGGTCATTCTCGGCGCGCAGGACGATGGCCCCCGCGATGTCGTGACCCGCAGGGCCGATGCGCTGGGGGCGCCGCTGATAGCCTTCGGGCAGGATTTCTTCGCCCATCAGGAACATGGACGCATGGTCTATCAGGATATGGATGGCCTGCTCGATCTGCCGCTGCCCAAACTGATTGGCCGCCACCAGATCGAAAATGCCGCCACCGCCATCGCTGCCTTGCGCCATGTCAAAAACGGCTGGGGCGAAGATACTGCCATCGAACGCGGCTTGCGCACGGTGGAATGGCCCGCCCGCCTGCAAAGGCTGACCCGTGGCCCGTTGGTGGATATGGCGCCGGAAGGCGCGGAGGTTTGGCTCGATGGCGGCCACAATCCCCATGGCGCACAGGCCATCGCCCGCGCCATGGCCGATCTGGAAGACCGCAGCCAACGCCCCTTGCATCTCATCTGCGGGATGCTGCGCACCAAGGATGCGGAAGGTTATTTCGCCGCATTCGCAGGTCTTGCCCGCCATGTGACCACCGTGCCCATCGCAAACGATGCGGCAAGCCAGGGCCCTGGCGCGCTCTATGATGCGGCCCGGCGGGCGGGGCTTGAGGCATCGCCCGCCGATGACCTTGAAGATGCCATGATGCAGGTGGTGGCGTGGACACGATTTCGCGAAAAAGAACCGCCGCCGCGTATCCTGATCTGCGGTTCGCTGCACCTTGCCGGGGTTGTGCTGGCGAAAAACGGTTAAGACGCCTGAGCACACTCTACCATTCGCTAAAATTTTAGATAAATCACGATCCGCGAAGTAAGCCCGTAGCATCGGCTCGTGTTGCATGATGGTGCAACAGCGCCATTGAAATGGCGATCACACGGGGCTTTTGGTGCATGGTGCAACGCGCGACAAAATTCGCCAGAAAGACGTCGCGCCATGTCGAGGTCGGCGTTCTTGCGCGTGTTCCGTCCGATCCGTCCGATCATTTGCGCGCGGTGCCGTTGGATGTGCTGCCGCTGCTCGCGCCATTCAGAAAACGCGGCCGCCTGTCGGTGCGCATCGAAAAACTACCCATCCAGGCGCGTCTTTCTCAGGGGCGCAATAACGGCGATCACTCTTATTCGCTAACGCTGGATGAGCTGGAAGACCTGTCCTACCTTGCCCCCGATGGCACCGATCCCCACCCCGTTTTGTCCTTGCGCATTGTGGCGCTGGACGATGGCGATGCCGCAACCATCGCGGTGCGCGATCTGCCGGTCGATTTTGGCACGGAGCGCGGCGACGGTGTCGATGAAGAAGATTTCCGTCGCCTGATCGATGAACTTGCGGACGTCAAATCAGAGCTTGCCGTGCGCGAAGCAGAACTTGCCGAAGCGCGGCTGAAGGCGACCAGAAAAAATGTGCCCGCCCGCGACCTTGATGCCGAACTCGACGCGGCCCAGGACCGCTGGCAGGAAGAAAGCGCGGCAGTGCTCGCCCGCGCACAGAGAGACTGGCAGCAAGGCGAAGCGGCGCGTCTTGCCGCCGCCGAAGCCAAATGGCGCACCCATGCCGAAAGCGCCATCGAAACGGCACGCGCATCGTCCAAGGCCGTGCGTGAGCACGGCGATGCCATAGAACTGCGCCGCTTGCGTGACGAACTGATGGCGCTGCAAACCCTGCTCGCCGAACGTGATGACGAGCTTGCGCAAAGCCGCGCTGTCCCCACCAAACCGCAAGGCCCCACCAGCGCAGACCTCGATGCCGCCATCGTTGCCGCGCGCAATGAGTGGCAGGCCGCCGAGGCCGCGCGCTTCGCCGCCGCCGAAGCGCGTTGGCGAGAACAGGCCGATAAGGCATTGGCAGCAGCCAAAGCTCAGGCCGCCCATGACAAGGGCGATGCCGAATTACGCCGCGTGCATGATGACCTCGCCGCCGCAAACACCCGCCTGTCTCACCGCGACAAAGATCTCAGCGATGTGCAAGCCCGGCTGCGTCAGGTGCAGGAAGCCGCGCAACGCGACGCAGAACGCTTTGCCGCCGCCGAACGAGCATGGCAGGAAAAATCCACCACTGCGCTTGCCACCGCGCGCGCGCAAAGCGTGGCTGAGCGCGACACGGCTCTCGCCGAAAGCCGCGCACGTGCCACCGCCGCGCAAGATGCCGCGCTCGCAAACGCCAAGGCAGACTGGAAGGCGCAGGAAGCCGAACACCTCGCCGCCGCCGAACGAACGTGGCAGGCCCAATCGGCAAAGGCGGTCGCCGAAGCGCGCGCCCAATCCCAAACCAGCCGCGCTGCCGCCGATGCCGAACAGGCGCAATTGCGCGGCGAACTCTCCGCCATCAAAACATTGCTGGCAGAACGCGATGCAGCCCTTGCTGAAGCGCGCGCCGCCACCGGGCAGGCGCGCAGCGATGCCCGCGCCCAACTTGCCAGTGCCGAAAAATCCTGGCGGGCCGAAGAAGCCGCCCGTCTGTCTGCCGCCGAAAATGCGTTGGCGAAAAAATCAGGCGCCGCACTCATCGATGAACAGGCCGCGCGCAACTCTGCCGAAGCCGAATTGTGCGCCTTGCGCGAACACGCCGCGACGCTGGAAACCACGCTGGCCGACCGTGAACTCGAATTGACGCAGGCGATCGCCCGTATCAACGCCGGCCAAACCGAAATTGAATCCTTCCGCGAAAACGAAGACATCTCGGTCCGCCGCGTGCGCGGCGAGGTGACCGCTTTGCAAGCCACCCTTGCCGAACGCGATGAAGAACTGGCGCAAGCCCGCCTTTTTGCCGAACGCTCGTATGAGCGTTGGCAAAAACAGGCCGAGGCAGACCGCGCCAAAGCGCAAAAAGCCTGGAAGGCCGATGAAGCCGCACGTTTGGCCGCCGCCCGCGCCCAGTGGCAGGACGAAGCACGCCAACATCTGGAAGGCACAATCGCCGCCGAACGGTGCGCGGTGTCTACCGCATCAGCCGCCGCAACAAGCGAGACAAGCTCCGCCACCAATATCGAACATCGTCCGCTACCCGTATTTTCATCCGCGCCTTTGTCGCCGCCCGGCCCATCGCGCGCGGCCCATCTGTCCAGCGCGCGCGATGCGGCAGACGAAGCGCTGGATCGGTTGGCAAAGGATGCCTATCAACTGTTCGCCAGTCCGCAGCCGCAAAATACCGTCCGCCCCACCGACACAGGTATCGTCAAGGGCGACCTGATAGAACGCCGCCGCAACGCTGCGTCGAAAACCCAAAGCCTCGCCCCCACGGCAGCCATC
>DATJDE010000021.1:0-3971 GCA_035497595.1 Rhizomicrobium sp.
TTGGCGCAACGCATGTTTGTGTTCGCTGGATCGCGTGTGCCACGCAGATCGCGGCCCGGCCACGTCGCGGCGCCGCGCGCATAGTGGGCGCTTGTGGTAATTTGCAAATTGGATAGCGCATCATAGCGCAACGTACCGCGAAAAGCCGACGTGTTGTTTGCACCAAAGCTATCGACACCCGTCTGCGGATTATGACGATACCCGTCATTGCCCGAATATTTCGCGGCAAACCGGCCCGTCAGCCCTTCGGTGATGGGGCCACTGACCGCGCCCTCAACACTACGCTTGTTATATTGGCCAAAACCCGCCTGGAGATAGCCTTCGAACGTCTCGGTCGGCTGACGAGTGAGATATTGCACAAGGCCGGCTGAAGAATTTCGCCCAAACAGCGTTCCTTGCGGCCCCTTCAGCACTTCCACCCGCTCAACGTCAAACAATTGTTGAACGCCTGCGCCGGTTGCGGCCTGATAAACTTCATCGACGTACAATGCCACCGACTGATCGTTCACAAAGGACGTGTCTGTGAATTGAATACCGCGGATATTGAGCCAGGGCGCGACGCTGGCGTTGGAGCCGGCCAAGCCGCCGATTTTGAAATTTGGTGTCTGCGCAGCGACATCCAGCGCATTGCTGAACCCGAGCGCATTAATCTGGTCGCCGGAGAATGCCGAGATTGCGATAGGCACGTCTTGCAGGCGTTCCTCGCGCTTTTGTGCCGTAACAACAACTTCTTCAAGCACCGACCCCAGACGGTAGAGTGGTGCGGCAGGAGATGCGGCCACTTGCGCGGGCGCGGGTTGTTCAGCCTGTGTCGGGGGGCCCTCATCCTGGGCCAATGCAGCGCCGGCTCCCATCAGCGCAAATGTTGCGACATGCATAAAAAGTATTTTCTTAACGTGAGTCATACTTTCCCTCCTGATGGCGCCGCGCTGCGTTATCCAGCACTTATCTTTACGTGGCGACCGCGCATCCAAGCCCACCACATTTTTCTGTATGAATACTCAGCTGTTGAACGCGCCCCTAAGCGACGAGCACCTTGCATCCCACATAGTAGAGATATATAACTAGGTCATAACTCAAAGGCAAGTGGCTCCATGCCGTTGCGCGATGGGTGAAGCCAGTACGGGCGCGAGCGTGATGCAAATGTAACATCAGCCGCTCACACCAATTCGAGCGGCGCAAATGTGGGGGCGCGGCTGTCGGAAAAGTTACTTCAGGGAAAATGCAGCGTATGGAATTTGCCTGGTCATCCGAACACATAGAGTTTCGCAACGACATAAAGGACGCGATCCGCGCAGACCTGTCGCCGGACTGGCCGCAGATCAGCCGACACGGTTTTGCGGCACCCGAACAGATCGAGTATTCCCGTATCTTTGCGCCAAAACTGGCTGCACGCGAGCTTTTGGTGCGCAGTTGGCCAAAAGAACATGGCGGCGGCGACGGCACGGCCTGGGAGCACTGCATCCTTGGCGAAGAAATGGCAGCCCTCGGCGAACCGCGCGGACCGCAATATATGAACGTCAACTGGCTCGGGCCGACGATCATCCAATTCGGGACGGAGGTTCAAAAGCGCGAGCACCTGAGCCCAATGGCACGCGGAGCCGTTATCTGGTGTCAGGGCTTTTCCGAACCCAGTGCAGGTTCGGACCTTGCAGCCATGCGCACACACGCCAAAAGGGATGGCGATGACTTTGTCATCAATGGCTCCAAAATCTGGACCTCCTACTCCTACATGGCGGACTGGTGCTTCCTGCTTGCCCGCACCGGTGCGGGCAAGCGCGAGATATCGGTTTTCCTCCTTCCCATGAGTACCGCAGGCATTTCTGTCCGCCCGATTCCGGGCATTGCGGAATATGGCCACCTCAATGAGGTCTTTTTCGATGATGTTCATGTGCCTGCCTCCGGCCTTTTGGGAGAATATGGCCAGGGTTGGACTGTGGTGCGATATGCCTTGAACTATGAGCGCGTGGGTATGCCGCGTTATGCCAATGCGCGCACGATTCTTGATCATTGTGTGGCGCGATTGAAAGCCGAAGGGCGGTGGGACGACCCCATCGTGCAACGCGACGCCGGGCTGGCGCTGGCCGAGATCGAAGCCTGCCGGCTTGCGGCCTATACGATTATCGATCAACGCACGAAGGACAAACCGCCCCAAAGCGACAGCAGTTTCCCGCGCCTTTCCACCATCGACTGCGGGCAGGTGATGGTGAACTTTATTCAAGACCATCTGCCGACGGCGCTGGCCGACGACATGCTTTTGGAACCCTATTACCGCTCGAACATGGTCGGGCTTGGTGCGGGTTCCAATGAGATTCAACACGATATTATCGCCACACGCTGGCTTGGCCTGCCGAGAGACCGCTAAATGGATTTCGAACCAGACGCTCATCAAACTGCCCTTATCGATGGCTTGGGCCAGCTTTTGCGGCATCACACGGGCATTCCGGCATCACACCGTGCCGATCGCTTTTTCTATGATGAAACCCTCGACGCAGCGTTGGCCGAAAGCGGTTATTTCGCGACCGCTTGCATGGAAGGCTTCGGCGCGCTGGAAGCAGCCCTGGTGCTGGAGCAGATCGCCAAACTTCCTTGCGTGGTCGAGGCTGGCGCTTCGCTGCTGGTGGCCCCCATGCTTTTACCCCCAGACATTCCGCGCCCGATCGCGCTGCTTTCGGGCAATCTGTCATTGTCTCAACGGTTTCTTACCGTCGCGAAAACCGCGGTAATCGACCTGGGCGGCGACGATATAGCGATACTGCCGCTGGACCCCACGATGGTCGAACCTGTCGATTCCATTTTCGGCTATCCCTATGGGCGTTTTATCACCCTCCCCTCTCTTGCCACAGCACAGAGGCTCGATGCTGGTGCAGGCGCGGTTTTGCGGCACTATTGGCGTGTGGCCATTGCGATGGAAACCGCATCTGCCATGCAGAGCGCGCTGGATTTTACGGTCACCTATGTAAAGGAACGCCACGTTTTTGGGCGCCCCGTAGGCAGCTTTCAAACGGTGCAGCATCGTCTGGCAAAGAATGCGCAAATTGCGCGCAACATGCGCTTTCTGGCATTGAAAGCTGCGTGGAGCGGTGACGGCGTCGATGCAAATCTTGCCGCCGCTTTTGCACAAAAGGCGATTCCCAAAGCCTGCTTCGATTTTCATCAGTTCAATGGCGCGATGGGCATGACGACCGAGCACCTGTTGCATCTTTGGACCATGCGCTTGCGAGCGCTGCAAGGTGAGCTCGGCGGCGTGAACGGTGCGGCTGTCGCGGCCGCCCGTGCGGCATGGGGTTAATGTGAGGCTGGCATCGTGAAAGCGTTAATCGTGGGCGGCGCAGGCGCGTCCGGTGTGTTGCTTGCCGAAGGGTTGGCGCAGCGCGGCTATGACGTGACGATATTGCACCGTGGCAACCATGAGCCGCCTGAACTCGCACCGTATGAGCATATCCATGCCGATCCGCATTTTGCCGAACCTGTGGCGCAAGCCATCGGCGCACGGCGTTGGGATGTGGTGCTTCTTACCTATGGACGCGTGCAGGCGCTGGCACCGCTTTTCGCACAGCGTTGTGCGCGCCTGATAGCAATTGGCGGAATGCCAATCTATCCGGGATACCTTGATCCCAAGGCTGAAATGCCCACGGGGATGCCGCTACTGGCACAAGAAGACCACCCCCTCGCCAACCCGGCGACGATGCGCGAACCGGGCGCAACGAAGTTTGTTTCCAAAATGCTGGCCGCGGAACAAGCGGTTTTGGAACAGCACCGACAGGGCGGTTACGCGGCGACAATCTTTCGCTACCCCTCTATTTACGGTCCGTATTCGATTTCCCTGAACGAATGGTCTCTCATCAAACGTGTGCAGGATGGGCGTGGATTTGTGCTTCTGCCGAATGCGGGGCTTGGCATCATCACACGCTGTGCCGCAATCAATGCCGCCTTCTGTGTGTTATCTGCGCTGGATCATGACGCCGCCA
>DATJDE010000022.1:0-10217 GCA_035497595.1 Rhizomicrobium sp.
AAGCGCAGGTCGTCTGTATACTGACCGTGCCCGGTGATGAAACGGGCGTCTTCTGTGCGTTTGACGGATTGGCCGCTGCCGAATTTCATGTCGCGTCCTCGCAATTGGGGCTGCTGTGGGTGGCGGGCACCGCCCCCCACCCGGATCGCGTCCATACGCTATCGCTATGGACCTCTCCGACCTCCCCACAAGGGGGAGGTATGGTCTTAGTCGCGGAAGCTGGGGTCCATGCGGTCCAGTTTGCGCAGCAGTGCGGGCCAGGCGAGGCTGCCGACCATGCCGCCCAGCGCCATCTTGCCCTGCATCGCGGTTTTGTCGGCCACGCCCTGATTGGGCTTGTACCACTTCACGCCGCCGGCGAGCGCGCGCACCTGCATGGAGCAGGCACGTTCGAGATAATAGATGCGCAGAAACGCATCCGCACAGGTCCGGCCCACTGACAGCGTGCCGTGATTGCGCAGGATCATCACATTCTTGTCGCCAATGTCGTGCACCAGGCGTTCGCGTTCATCGAGATCGAGGGCGATGCCTTCATAATCGTGATAGGCGATATCGCCCGACACCATCATGGCGTGCTGATCGAGCGGCAGAAGCCCATCTTCCTGCGCCGAGACCGCAATGCCATCGAGCGTGTGCAGGTGGATGACGCAATGCGCATCGTCCCGGTTCATGTGCAGCGCCGAATGAATGGTGAAGCCCGCCGGGTTCACCGGATAGGGCGAGTGGCCCACCGTGTGGCCATCCACATCGATCTTCACCAGGCTGGAGGCGGTAATCTCCTCGAACAGCATGCCGTAGGGATTGATGAGAAAGTGGTGATCCGGGCCCGGCACGCGGGCGGAGATGTGGGTGAAGATCATGTCGTCCCAGCCGTAATGGGCGACCAGACGATAGGTGGCGGCGAGATCAATCCGGGCCTGCCACTCTTCGGGGCTCACCTGATCCTTGAGGGAGGCTACAGCCGAATGATCTGGCGGGCGGCGCTGGGTCATGTCTATCGCGTTCATAGCGTGTTCCTTGGCAGTACGACGCATAAGGTTGAGCCGCCCTGCCCCGGCTGTCAAACGACTGACACCCGTGCCAGTTCAAGGGCTGCGGATGCGGGCAACGGCGCGGCGCCAGCCCTCATACAACGCATCACGCGCTGGCCCCGCCAGAAGCGGCTCAAACCGCCGCTCCAGCGCCCAACTGTGTGCGATCTGGCCGAAATCTTTGAACAGCCCGGCACCCAGCCCTGCGAGATATGCCGCACCAAGCGCGGTCGTTTCGGTCACCCTTGGGCGGTCTACGGTGAGGCCGGTCAGATCGGCCAGGCGCTGGCAGAACCAGTCGTTCTGCACCATGCCGCCATCGACCTTGAGGGATGCGGGCGCGCCGAGCCCGGCGGTGTGCATATCCGCCGCCATGGCATCGAGCAGATCGCGGGTCTGGTAGCAGACCGAATCCAGCGCCGCGCGCGCAATTTCGGCGACGCCCGAATCCCGCGTGAGGCCGACAATCGCGCCCCGCGCATCAGGGTCCCAGTACGGCGCGCCTAGGCCGGTGAAGGCGGGCACGAAATACAGCCCCTCGGCGGCTTTGGCGGTGCGGGCCAGGGCTTCGATATCGGCGGCGCTGCGGATCAGGCCCATCGCATCGCGCAGCCATTGCACCACCGCGCCCGCAACGAAAATGCTGCCCTCGATGGCGTAAGCGGTTTGGCCTTGTGCGCGGTAGCCCGCCGTGGCGATCAGCCGGTTATGGGAGGCAATGGGTACCGGGCCAGTATTGACCAGCGCGAAACAGCCTGTGCCATAGGTCGATTTCACATCGCCGGGTTTGAAGCAGGTTTGCCCAAACAGTGCAGCCTGCTGATCGCCTGCCACACCCGTGATCGGGATGGGCGCGCCGAACAGCGTTTCATCCGCGGTGCCGAAGGGGCCTGCGCTGTCACGCACCTCGGGCAGAAGCGCGGGGGAAATGTTGAACAGGCTGAGCATATCCGCATCCCATGCCAGCGTAGAAAGATTGAGCAGCATGGTGCGCGAGGCGTTTGTCACATCGGTGGCGTGAACAGCGCCGCCGGTGAGCCGCCAGATCAGCCAGCTATCGATGGTACCGAAAGCAAGTTCGCCGCGCGCCGCCCGCGCCCGGCTGCCGGGAATGTGATCCAGCAACCATTCCAGTTTGGTCGCCGAAAAATATGGATCGAGCAACAGCCCCGTGGATGCGGACACTACGGGTGCATGACCGGCTGCCGCCAGTGTGCGGCAACGCTCTGCGGTGCGCCGGTCCTGCCAGACAATGGCATGGTGCAGCGGCTTGCCGCTGTGCCGCTCCCACAACACGGTGGTTTCGCGCTGGTTGGTGATGCCAATGGCGGCGACATCTTTCGGCGCAATGCCTTGCAGCACCGCGCGACAACAGGCGAGCGTGGAGCGCCAGATCTCTTCGGCATCATGCTCCACCCAGCCATTGTCGGGATAGAATTGCCGAAGCTCGATGGCGTGGGTGGCGACTGGGCGGGCGCTTGCATCAAACAGGATGGCGCGGCTGGAGGTCGTGCCCTGATCGATGGCAAGGATGAACGGCGGTTGCATCGGCAATGGTCCGTTGAAATGGAGCGTCAAATATATACGGCGCAATTCTGACGGTGGGGCTCCCACTTTGTCCATAACTGGGGCAATGGGGGGCTTTTGTGGGGCTGCGCGCTCATGAAAAATCGGCTCTGGCGGTGGTTTTGCGCAGCCTGGTGAAGACTCCATTGAGATTACGCGGCCTATCACCGGCACCGCTACACGTTGACGACCGCGCGGCGCAAAGCCCAACGTCTGGCGCCCGGTACCGTGACAACAAAACCCCGCGCCCCCGGCATCCGACGCAAACATCATGCGAATCGGGGCGTGTACGGGCCATTTTTGGGCGCAGATGGAACAGGTTTAACACGCTGTTAACGCTGAACCGCCTAACTTTGGGACGGCTCGCAAGGGGTGGGCACTGAAGGGGGCGTCTGAACAGCCGTGGGCCTTACCGCGCGTGACATGAGTGACATGGGACGGCTGGCGCAACTTGCCGCCAACCCGCAAGGCACCAGCCGGGAAGAAATCTTCCTTGCCGTTACCTCTCTCTATCGAGTTCAGGGAACACATCTAACCGCGCGCGAACGCGATTTGATGCGCGATATTCTGGAACGCCTGACCGACAATGTGGAAATGACGATCCGCATCGCGCTGGCTGAACGGCTGGCCGACGACATCACCGCGCCGCACGATCTCATTCTGCTGCTGGCCGATGATCGTATCGAAGTGGCTCGTCCGCTGATCCTGCGCAGTGCGCTTCTGTCGGATGCCGACATGCTCAATCTCGTCGCCGAAGCCAGTGTGGCTCATCATGAGGCCGTGGCGCAGCGCCCCTATATCGGGGAGCGGGTGTGCGATGTGCTATCCAAATCGGATTCTGAAACCGTTCTGCTGGCGCTGGTGAAAAACGCCACCGCGCATATCGGCGCCCACGCCTATGAAGCGCTGGTGGAAAAATCGCGGCGCTTTGCGACCCTGCAAGGCCCGCTCGTCTATCGCGAAGACCTGCCGCCTCTTCTGGCAACCCGCATGGCCGAATGGGTTTCGGATGTACTGAGGAACCATATTACGCGCCATTACAGCATGCCCGCCACCAAAGTGACGGCGATGCTGAACGATGTGGATGAGGCACTGAATAACGCCCCACCCCCGCCCCGCCTGACGCCGGGTGAAGGCGCGCAGAAGCTGATCGACAAACTCTCCGGCGCGGGCCAGCTCAAGGCCGGATTTTTGGTGCGGGTTCTGCATCAGGGCCAGGCCGATCTTTTCGATCTTGCCTTCGCCCGGCTGCTTGAACTCGATCTCAACAACACACGGCGCGCGCTTTATGATGGCGGCCCCGGCAATGTCGCCCTCGCCTGCCGCGCGGTGGGGATTGATCGTTCGGTGTTTCCCACCGTCTACAACCTTTCGCGTGCGGCGCGCGGGCTGCATGCCACCCTCTCCCACGACCAGCGGGCCGAGGTGGATGTGGTTTTCGCCAAATATGACAGGTCAAGCGCCTTGAAGCGGCTTCACGTCGCGGGATGAAACCGGGGCGGGTGCCTGCTACACTCGCGGCATGCTTGATCCGTTCGGCCGGAAAATCTCGTACTTGCGCGTCTCGGTAACCGACCGCTGCGACTTTCGCTGTGTCTATTGCATGGCGGAACATATGACCTTTCTGCCCAAAGCCGACCTGCTGACATTGGAAGAACTGGACCGGTTGTGCGGGGTCTTTATTGCGCGCGGTGTCGAGCGGCTACGGATCACCGGCGGCGAGCCGCTGGTACGCCGCGATGTGATGCGGCTGTTCGACAGTCTGGGCGCCCGGCTGGGGCATGGACCACTGGGGCATGGGTTAAAGGAATTGACCCTGACCACCAATGGCAGCCAGCTTGCCAAGTTCGCCAAGCCCCTTAGTGCTGCGGGGGTGAAACGGGTGAATGTTTCGCTCGATACGCTGGAGCCGGAGAAATTCAGGCACATCACCCGCTGGGGCGATTTGGGCAAGGTGCTGGCGGGGATCGACGCGGCGCAAGACGCCGGACTTTCGGTCAAGATCAACACCGTGGCGCTGAAAGGCGTGAACGATGCGGAGATTCCGGCCATGCTGGACTGGGCGCACGGGCGCGGGATGGACATGACGCTGATTGAAGTGATGCCGATGGGCGAGATCGACGGTGACCGGGTGGCGCAATATATGCCGCTGTCGCTGCTGCGCGCCCAGCTTGAGCAACGCTATACGCTGGAAGACACGCCCTACCGGACCGGAGGGCCTGCGCGCTATGTGCGCGTGCGCGAAACCGGCGGGCGGCTCGGCTTCATTACGCCGATGACGCATAATTTCTGTGAAAGCTGCAATCGCGTGCGGCTCACCTGCACCGGCACCTTGTTCATGTGCCTGGGGCAGGAGGATTCGGCGGATTTGCGTAAGCCCTTGCGCAGCGGCAACGATGACGCACTGGGCACAGCCATCGACGACGCTATTGCGCGCAAGCCCAAGGGCCATGATTTCATCATCGACCGGCGGCATGAAAAACCATCGGTTTCACGCCTCATGTCGCTTACAGGGGGATAATTCTGGCACACGCACTTCATTTCGTCGCGTCCGACACGCCGGAGGCGCAACGCGCACTGCACGCCTTGCGGGCGCGCTATCACGATGCGGGCGAGGAAAAGGCCGACATCATTGTGGCGCTGGGGGGCGATGGCTTCATGCTGCTCACCCTGCATGCCTTCCGCGATTCCGGAAAACCGGTTTACGGGATGAATCTCGGCGCGGTCGGCTTTCTGATGAACGAATATAATGCCGACGGGCTGGAGCAACGGTTGGATGCCGCGGAAAGCGCGCGCCTGCACCCGTTGCGCATGATCGCCCATGCGGGCGACAAAACCCATGAAATGCTGGCGTTCAACGAAGTTTCTCTGCTGCGCCAGACGCGGCAGGCCGCGAAGTTGCGCATTGTCATCGATGACAAGGTGCGGATTGAAGAATTGATCTGCGATGGGGCGCTGGTTTCAACCCCTGCGGGATCTACGGCATATAACCTTTCTGCCCACGGGCCTATTCTGCCCATCGATGCGGCGCTTTTGGCGTTGACCCCGATCAGCGCCTTTCGCCCGCGCCGCTGGCGCGGCGCGCTGTTGCCACGCCGGGCCAGCACCCGGTTCGAGATTCTGGAAGCCGCCAAACGCC
This sequence comes from Rhizomicrobium sp., assembly GCA_035497595.1. Classification (GTDB taxonomy): domain Bacteria; phylum Pseudomonadota; class Alphaproteobacteria; order Micropepsales; family Micropepsaceae; genus Rhizomicrobium. The sequence goes on from DATJDE010000022.1 coordinate 5,737, forward strand.
CTGTCAGCGCAGTGGCGGACGATCAGGAAGTTCGCAATGTGACCTCGGTAGAGGTGGCGGAAGACCGTTCGGTGACGGTGACGCTGTTGTTCGACGAGGGTAGCAGCCTCGATGAGCGTATTCTTGCCGAGCAATTTGCCGATTAAGAAATATCCTTACCTCCCATTAAGCACCAGTCTTTAAAGGTCAGACTGGCCGTTAGCTCGGATGAGGGGATGAGCGGATACCGCTTCGATCGTTTACGTCTTCTGGTTGTCGACGACAATGTGCATATGCGCAAACTCGTCGTCACTATTCTGCAGGCATTCGGCGCGACGCAGATTTTCGAAGCGGCAGATGGCGAAGGCGCCTGGTCGATCGCGCGGGAGGCAAATCCCGACGTGATCTTTCTGGACTGGATGCTGGACGGGATGAGCGGGCTGGATCTGGCGCGCCTGATCCGCACCTCACCGTCAACGCCGAACCCCTTTGTGCCGATCATCATGCTGACCGGCTATTCTCAGCTCGATCATGTGATCAAGGCACGCGATGCGGGTGTCAATGAATTTTTGGCAAAACCTGTTTCGGTGAAGGCCATTCTATCGCGGCTGATCGCGGTGATCGAATATCCGCGGCCCTATGTCCGCACCAAGGTCTATTTCGGCCCGTGCCGCAGGCGGCGCGTGCGCGACGAGTATGGCGGCCCTGAACGCCGCAGCCCTGACGATGCCCTGCCCGCTGGCAAAGCTGCCAGACTGAACGCGTGAGGAAATTGCCGTGAACCGCAAACATCCCATCGAAATTTTCATGCCGCCGAATATTCTCAAAGCCAAGGTTGGCGGGTCGGTGGCGGCCATCGACATGGCGGCGATCAAACGCGCAGAGGCGGCGGTCGAAACGCTCAAGACCAGTTTTCAGAACTGGATCGGCGACGATGTGGAAAAACTCGCGACCGCCCGCGATACATTTGCCAAAGCCCCTGCTGTGCAGACACGGGACCGTTTGTTCCGGTGCAGCCACGATTTGAAGGGGCAAGGGCAGACCTTCGGATTTCCATTTGTAGCGCGGGTTGCCGCTTCGCTTTGCCATCTGCTCGAAGGTGTGGGGCTGGCGCAGATTCCCGTCGCGCTGCTCGATGCGCATGTCGATGCGATCCGCGTGTGTATGCGCGATCAGATCAAGGGCGACAGCGACCGCATTGCCACCATGCTGGCCAATGAGCTGGAGGCGCGGGTGCAGGATATGATTGCGCCGAAAGCTGCCGCAGCCGGATGAGATTTTACGTTTCGTCTTTCATCAGCGCGGTGGTTTGTGTGTAGCCCGCATCGTCGCGGATACGCAGCAGCAAACCATCGGGGCTTTGTTCCGTCCACGGTGTGACGCAGACAGGGGCCGTCGCGCGCGCGGTGGCCAGCGCTTCCGCCACGGTGCGCGATTGCGCAAGTTTCATCAGATTGAGTTTGGTCGGAAAGATCACATTCCAGCGTTTGCGATCCGCAATCGCAACCTCCGGGCGGATCCACACCGAGTCCACGGATTCGTGCCCGTCATGTTTGCCGAGATGGCCTTCAGGCACGGCAGCGAGGAAGAAATGGGTGTCGAACCGTTTGGGCATCATGTCCGGCGTGATCCAATGGGCGAAATGCGCAAGACCATCGCAGGCAAGGTGCAGTTTTTCCGTGTTCAGCATGTCGGCGAGTCCGACTTCGCGCCGGTCGAGCGGCCCGCGATAATGCTGGAGGGCGGCGGCGCGCGCCGCAGAAATAAAACCGCTTTGCCCCTCTTCGCGCGCCATCAGAATTCCGGATTCTTCGAACACTTCGCGGATGGCGGCAGCGCCCAGGGCGCGCATGTCCGTGCTCCAGTCTTCCACCCCATCGGTCAGGTTTTCCAGCGCGGCATCGCAATCGCCCTCGAACACCTTGCCGCCGGGGAACACCAGTGCGCCGGGCGTGAAATCGATCTGGTGATGGCGCTTGACCATGAAGACCTCAATCCCGTCCGCCCCATCTCGCAACAGCAGGATTGTGGCGGCGGGAATGACGGGCGCGATCTTTTTGGTGTCGGACATGAGACTCTCTGGAAATAGCGGCGGATGAGACTAGCGGGGCAAGGCGGTGGCCGCTACGCTCAATCCCATCACGCCTGCCAGCACGATGAAAAACCCGCTGGCGCCCAACATGGCGATGGCGGAACCCACCAGAAGCGGCCCCGCAATCGAGCCCAGCCCGAACAGCAACACCAGCCCTGCCGCCGCGGCGATGCGGGTTTCGGGGTGTACGAAATCATTGGTGTGCGCGGCGGCCAGACCATAAAGCGGCAACACAAAGGCCCCGATCAGTGCGAAGGGCAGATATTGAAAAAGCGGCACTTGCGCGTGCATGGCAATGCCGAACAGCGAGGCGGCGACCCCGCCGACCGACATGATGAGAATGGTGGCACGCCGCCCGATCACATCCGAAAGCCAGCCCAGCGGAAACTGCAACAACGCGCCGCCGACCATTGCTACACCCATATAAAGGCTGATCTGCGCAATGCTGAAACCGGCACGCTGCGCATAGACCGGGCCGAAGGTGAAGACGATGGCCCAGGATACGCCCGACAACACTGTTGCCGCAGCCCCCATCGGCGAAAGGCGCATCAATGCGAAAATGTTGAACGGAACGGGCGGCGATTTCTCCGGCGCCTTGCGGCGGGCAACGATGATCGGCAGCGTACCCACCACAAAGATCGCGGCGGAGAGCACAAACAATGTGAGCGCCATGGGATCGCCCACATTGAGCAGCACTTGCGCAAGTGTCATCCCCGACATTTGCGCCACGAGATAGAGGCTGAACACCCGCCCGCGCACCCGGTTTTCGGTGCGTGCATTGATCCAGCTTTCAAAGCCGATGAACACGATGGCCAGCGCAAAGCCGGAGATCAGCCTCAGCACCGCCCAGGCGATGACAGTGACCTCCAGCCCGTGCAGCACAATCGCCAGCGCGGCAACCAGCGTGAAAAGCACGATGCTGCGTGGGTGGCCAACGCGCGCGACAACGCCGTGGCTGGCCAGCGGCCCGGTGGAATAGCCGACATAATAGCTCGCCATGATGATGCCGAGCGCGAAGGCGGAAAACCCCTCCAGCCCGGCGCGCACGCCAAGGATGTCGGTTTCGAGCCCGTTGGCGGTTTGCACCAGACCTGCGGCGAGGATGATGAGCCAGGTGCTCTTAAGCGCGGATTTCATAGGACGAGTAGAGCAGATTCGCGGCGCAGGTGTCTGGCACCAGACCCTTACGAGCGCTGCCGCGCCTCATCTTCCGAACGCATCGACGACAGAACGTCGAGCATGCTGGAGGTCAGCGACGGCAGGCCGAAGGAACCCATGCGGCTCAGGTCGCCACCGCTGTTGCTCAACAACAGCATCGGCAGCGCGTCCGGCGGCATCGTATCGGCATCCGAAACCGAGCGGCGCAGGTTGAGATGGGCGGTGTGGGTTTGCGGCGCGGCGGTGGGGCCAGCGGTCTGTTTGGTGGCCCAGGCATAGACCTCGCGCACCGATTTGGCCGAACCATCGGCATGATAAAACACCGAGCGGTTGGCATTTGCGGCCTGCGGGAAGGCGCTGGCGGCGCTGGCGTTGGGAGTGGAGCCGTTCAGCTTGATCAGGCGGCTGGCGGAATCCGCGCCCAGAAAATGTGCCGCATAAAGTTCCCCATTGCCGACATCGCGGCCCAGCCTGTCTTCCAGCCGGTCGCGGCTGTCGGTGGCATAGTGTCCGGCCATTAGCGCCGAGGTGCGGGGATCATTTTTCAGGGCAAGAATTGCCTGGCGCTCGGCAGGATTGTCCGCCTTGAAGCGGCCATCGGCGCCGCGGGTAATGGCCGAGGCATAGGCGTCCAGGCCGTATTGGGCGCCATATTTTTTGACCAACCCCATCCATGTCTGATCGACGAACTGGAACAGCCCGGACGCGCTGGAAGTGGCTGACTTTGCTTGTGTTTTCAGGCCAGATTCACGGCTCGCCGTATCCAGCAGATACTGGAAATCGGCCCCTGTGGCGCGGGCGGCCTGCCGGATGGCGGCAAAGACCTGTGACTTGGTGCCGGTGACGGCGGATGTTGCGGCTTCTGCCTGCATGGCGGTTCTCCTGCCAATTACAGAGCAACTGCCGTGCCAAGTTCTTTGCGCAAGGTTTCAACCAGAGCGGCCAGTGCCTGAGGGTCATAAGGCTCTGCCACGCCCTGCCCCCAGACCGGCCCCGGCCAGGCCGCATCGCCCGGGTTGCGGGCGACCACATGGAGATGCAGCTGCGGCACCATATTGCCCAAAGCGGCGGTATTGATTTTGGCGGCGCCGGTCAGGGTTTTCAGCCGCTCCCCGGCGAGGGTGCATTCTTCGATCAATTGCGCGCGGTCGGATGGCGCAAGATCATGCAGTTCGCTCGCCACGCGCCGGGGCACGAGGATGAGCCATGGGTAACGCGCATCGCACATCAACAGCACATCGCAGAGCGGCCA
>DATJDE010000023.1:0-5009 GCA_035497595.1 Rhizomicrobium sp.
ACGCCACCCGCACCGGGCAGGAGCTTTGCGCCTTGTCCTTGTCCGGCTTGTTCCAGTGGAACGTCACCTGCACGCGGCCGTACTTGTCGACGGCGATGTCCTCGTCGGTCTCGCTGCCGGTGACGATGGCCGTCTGCAAGCCCACGATGCGGGGGCTTGGCGTGGTATGCGCGCTGCGGTACGGCAGCTTGCTGTCGATCGCCTCGAATGTGCAGGCGAACGGCTCACCCTTGCTCTCGCTGCCGGAAACGTAATCCGATTCTTCAAGCTGGATGCGGGTGCCGGTCACCAGGTATTCGGCGTTCAATTCACTGCGTGGAAAATCCGCCAGCTTGAACAGCGCGCCCACCGCCAGACCACAGGCATCGGTGCTGCCGTGATGTTGGGAATGGGGTACGTTCAGCGCCTCCAGCCGCGCCTGGGCGTAGCGCTGACCATCGGCTGTCAGCACATGACTGCCCGGGTAGTCGAAGACGTCGAGTCCCGAAACGCCGTGGTAGTCGGTGGTGTCGCCGATCGTTCCGGCCGCCAGCAATGACGTCTTGGGGTTGAGCGGGTCGTAGTCGGTAAGCTGGAACTTCATCGAGTTCACGGTTTGCGCACTGCGCCACTCGCTGATCGACGCGGAGGCGCGCCGGCTGCGGTCGGCCACCGGATTGTACGGCAGCTTCTCGAAACCCGAGATGCTTGCATGTGCACCCAGCGCGTCCGCCAACACCATCGTGTGGGTGCTCGCGCTGTGGGTGAAGAAGTAATAGATGCCCTCCTGCTCCATCAGCCGGCTGAGGAAGCTGAAGTAATCCTCGCGGTACTGCACACAGTAGTCACGCTTGGGATAGTTGCCGCTGAGGCTGTTCTTGATGTCGGCATAGCCGATCTCGCCAAGCACCGCGCTGATGATCTCGGGCACGCTCATCTGGAGATAGATGCGGCAGTCGATCTTGCGTGTCAGCAACCATGGCTTGGGCACCAGGGTGGCGCTGTAGGCGGCGTAGCGCACGTCCGCAATGGTTTCAAAGCCCGTTTGCGCCGCTTCGCACACGATGCCGTTGAAGTACCGCGTGTAGCCGTCGTCGGCGACGAACTTCACCGTCATCGGCGTACCGAGCAATTTGCGCAGGTCGACCTTCTCGTCCTTGCACAGCAGCGCGACCTGCATGGAAAACAATCGACCCAGCTGTTCGGTCGCGGTCATGCGCGCGAACAGCAGCTTGTCGCCGAGGTCGGTCGAAATTGTGATCGCGTGTGCCATCTTGTCACGTCTCCGAAGCGGTGATGTGCTGCGTTGAAGCAGCGTGTTTTCCGTGCCTGATCAGCGCCAAGCCTGAGCCGGCCCGGCGAATCCTCTGATCAGCTCCCGCAGAATCCGCTGCGAAAGTTGCGACCGCCGGTGGAGCTGGCGTATCGCGTGACGTGTACGCGGTCACCTCATTCCGCTTCACCCCGCTCGTCGTTGCTGCCGCGGCGTGCGAGCACCACCCAGCCGCGCACCGGTTCGCCCGCCTCTTTGCGCAAGGTGTCCGGCACGATGCGAATGTCGTCGAAGCCGGTCTGCAGCAACGCGCGTTCCACGTAGCTGCGGGAATGCCCATAACGACCACTGGAAGACAGCTCACTGCGATCGAGCTCACCGTCCAGCGCTTCCAGCGTGAAGGCCACCCAGCCATCGGGACGCAATGCCGCACGCGATGCGCCAAGCACCGGCAGCAAGTCGCCGAAATAGACCAGTGTGTCGGCCGAAAGCACCACGTCGTACATGGCCGGCTGCGCGTCCAGATAGGCGGTGAGCTCGGCCACGGCCAGGGTGTCGTAACCACCGCGCAGGCGAGCCTTTTCGACCATGCCACCGGAAAGATCCACGCCCGTCAGCTGGCGTGCCCATGGGCGAATCAATGGCGCGCACAGCCCCGTGCCGCAGCCGGCATCGAGCACGTCCAGCCGTGACTGCGGCGCTTCCAACACTTGCTTCAACGCATCGGTCAGCACCTGGGGTGCCCGGTAACCGAGGTTCTTCAGCAACTGTTCGTCGAAACTTTCGGCGAAGCCGTCGAACACGTTGCGCACATAGTCATCGTCCGCCCGCGCCGGCGCGTTGGCTCCGCCGCACGCGGCCAGCATGTGTCGGGGCACCGGGTTTTCCGGTTCGCGAACCAGCCAATCCCGATAGACCTGCGCCGCCTCCTCGTGCCGCTTGAGCGCATACAACGACACACCGAGCGCCTCCAGCGCACGCACATTGCGCGGATCGATCTCGAACGCCGTGCGGAAACACTCCGTCGACTGCTCAAGGTGCTCCGTGCTCTGCGCGTGATTGCGCAGGAACAAGCCCAGAAGATAGTGGCCCGGCGCAAACTGCGGCGCCTGCTGCAGGAGCGCGGTGTAGGCGTCGAAGGCGTCATCGAGGCGGTCCTGTATCTCCAGCACCACCGCCAGGTTGCTCAGCGCGTTGTAGTGCGCAGGGCCGCACTCCAATGCCCGGCGATAGCAGGCTTCTGCCTCCGCGGGCCGGTCGCATTCCTTGTGGACGTTGCCCAGATTGTTGTGCGCATCGGGGTGCTGCGGAGTGATGCTCAAGGCTCTGCCGATGAGCTCTACCGCTTCACCGCTGCGACCGCGCTGGTGGCAGAGCACGCCCAGGTAGTGCAGCGCGTCCGGTTGCGTCGGCCGCGACTTCAGGATTTCGCGATACAGCTTCTCGGCCGTATCCAGCTCATCCGCCCGATGCGCGCGCATGGCTTGCCGCAACACGTTTGCCGTTGCATCAACGGCGCCACGGTCCGACGGCCGCCGAAACGACACATTCGCCCTGTCCGCCTTCACCCTTTTCAGCTTCAGCCTCATCCGATCAGCACCTTCATGCAGCCCAATACGATCACCCCGCCATGCGCGGTGCTGTCGCCCATGCGCGCGGCGGGCTTGCCGCCGATCAACACCTTCGTCGAACCCTTGATGATCGAATCCGGCGGCCCGACGCAGGTCACCATGTCGCCCATGCACGCTGCCGGCAGGCCGCCGATGAGTACCTTCGGCGCACCGGGCGCCGTGATCGGGCCACCGACGTGCGGTACCGGCCCGGTAGTCATCGGGCAGGTATGCATGTCGGTGAGGCGGGCGGCGGGTTGCATGGCAGTTCCTCAAAAGATTCATTGAAAATAGCGAACATGGCCCTCAGCCAGCCTGCCTCATGGCTCAAACACCCTTGATTTGCTCGTAACACGATTGCACGTGTATCGAAAGCCGGCCTTGCTTGGCTCGAAGTGCCTTCGCGATCGCCCTTATTCCTTGCAAAATGCCCTTTTCAATCCTCGCCGCGGCGCCGGAGCCGCCCACATTGCCCCTGCCAAAAAAGCTGTTTCCCGGCTGCGGCTGAAGAATGTATGCCAGGTCATCCGCCAGGTTCTTGGCAATGGTCGACCGTTCTTTTCTATCAATCAGAACACGCATTGGCCACGTTTTAGGGTCCTGCTTGACTACCGACGCCGCCTCCAATGCGTCAACGGTTTGGCCAATATCACTGAACATCGCGTTGGGGTCCATGTAGTCCAGCATGGACGGCCGCGTTTTCTTTCCTTTTGCCGGCTTCACCAAAATGATGTTGTTGAGGTTGAACAGCACCTTCAACACATGTGACCTCTTTCTCTTCCCGTCGGTAGGCTCTTGGACATGAATCATTGTCCCCATCCCCTGACCATTGCTTTGAAAGCGATCCTGGTTACTGATGAAGAAATCCCCCGCCATGATCTGGCCGAGCTTCTCCAGCCCACCGGATTTGTTCAAAGCCTTGATGAATTTGGCAAACATCTCGCGTGCTTCAGTCCAGGAAGCATCCGTCAGGGCGGCTCGCTCCACGTCAAGAACGATGCCAAGCGTGGACATTCGCACGTAGCTCATCTTGGCGATGCTGGTCTTCCCACCTGGGCCAACGGCACCAAATTGTCTGATGCAGCTCGCGAGTTCGCTCATGCAGAACTCTTCAGCGTTAGCGATGGGTGTATTGCTGCCACTTCCAGCCGCCCACTCGATAAAGTCTACGTATTTCCTCCATGCTTTCAGAAATTTTTCAATCTCGATGATCTCCGACGGATCTATCGGCTTCATTCTGACGGTTGGATCAATTGCCTTCAGCACCGGTGCCGCAGCCTTTATTCGATCGCCCGTGACATTGGCCTCCGCCTTCAAGACGAGGTTGCTGCCATCCTTGCCCTTCAAAAGAAATATCTTTCCATCCTTCAGGTGTCGTATCTCCAGAAGGTCCGAATAGCGAATGGGCTGGTCAATTGAAAGCGACATTGTTTTCCTCCAAATTTTATATCAACGCTGGAATGAGGTAAGAAACACATTCGCGTTCAAGTTAGCCGGATGTACAGGTCATCGTGGAAGTGCATCTGAGCAGAAACATAGCTCAGAGCGCTCCAGGCCCATTCACGAAATATTCGAAATGAAAATGTACTCTGACCCCTGTTTTCTAACCCGACCCCATCATCTCAAATAGGCAAGATAGGTTACTAAGTTATCGATATCTTTCCAGAGGTTTGCACCAAGCTGATCCCACTTTCCCGGGCCTTTCGTTGCCACGGTCGGTGAATTTGCAAGCTTTTCAACCTCCCAAGTCTCATCGTCATCACAGGAAAAGAAGTATTGGTTCAAATAATTCCCACCCTCTATTTTCATGTGCCCCTCAGTGAACGTACCAAGGCCAGTCTTGTCCGGGGGGAACGACAGGTGTGCAGCCACCCAGCTATCGTGCACTTTTACTTCAATCCCACACAAAAGGAGCATCCCCCCACCACTTTTTGACGACGCGACAGTCAGCGAGCCACCGCACCTAATAGTTGAGTACTTATGACCATCCAAGTCGTAAGTTGGCCAATTACTCTCCAGGATTTTCAGTGTGTTTTTGGACATTGATACGATCCTTTTCACCTAACGAAGAACAGGGTCCACAAAAATGGGGTCAGGTTCATTTTTTTATCTCACCCAAACCCATACGAAAACTCCCCATCCGTCAC
>DATJDE010000024.1:0-9211 GCA_035497595.1 Rhizomicrobium sp.
GGGGTATAATAGGAACAGTTCGAAAACCTGAAGGACCCGTGAAAGACGCCATGAACACCGCAACCCTCGCCATCCCCGACCTCACAATCGAAATTCCGCCCATCTCCGGCGGCCCGATCCGGCTCGGCAGCGATGAGCACAAGGCGCTGTTCTGCAAAACCCTGCTGACCACCTTCGATCCCTACAAACCAGCCATCATCGATTGGCCAAGCCTCACGCCAGACACGCAGCAAAAAATCACCTCGCTGCCGATCTGGGACATCGCGGTTCAAACAGAAGGCAAAGCCGGTTTGCGCGTCGCCACCTATGGCAAGTTGATCCGCGATCCGCTGCTCAAACGCGCGACAGAACTGAACGCCTATGAAGAAAGCCGCCACAAACATGTGCTGCACAATATGGTGCAGGCCTATGGCATAGAGCTTGCGCCGGAACCGGCCTATCTCGTGCCGAAAGATGCCGAATGGGCCTTCATGGTCACCGGCTACAGCGAGTGTATCGACAGCTTCTTCGCCTTCGGCCTGTTCGATGTCGCCAAACGCTCCGGCTTCTTCCCGCCCGAACTGGTCGATACGTTCGAGCCGGTAATGCGCGAGGAAGGCCGCCATATCCTCTTCTTCGTAAACTGGGTCGCCTGGCACCGCCGCAACATGCCGCTCTGGCGCCGCCCTTGGTTCGCGCTCAAAATCGCTGCCGTCTGGGCCTTTCTGGTGTGGGAACGCATCGGCATCGCGGGCGATCTCGATGGCGGCGGCAAGGGGCAGGATAATAATTTCACCGTCAACGGCGCCAAAGACCTCGGCGTGGACATCACCATCCCGGATCTGATGGATACCTGCCTCGCCGAAAACGATCGCCGCCTCGGCATCTACGATCAACGCCTGCTGCGCCCCATGTTCGTGCCCCGCATGGTGCGCTTCGCCCGCAAATTCATGCGCGCCCCCAAAACGGCCGCTGCCTGATATGGCACCTCGCGTTGTCGTAACCGGCGCTTCAGGATTTGTAGGATCAGCCGTCGCCCGCGCCGCCCTCGCGCGCGGCTACGACGTCTGCACAACCTTGCGCGCCAACAGCAACCGCGCCAACATCGAAAATCTGGGCTGCGAAATCGCCATCGCCGACATGCGCGATCAGCAAGCAATGGAACAGGCGCTCAAAGGCGCGCGTTACCTGTTCCATGTCGCGGCGGATTATCGCCTCTGGGCGCGCGATCCCAGCGAGATCGTGCGCAACAATCTCGAAGGCACCCGCGCCACCATGCAGGCCGCCCTCAACGCAGGCGTAGAAAAAATCGTCTACACCTCCAGCGTCGCCACCCTCAAACCGGTCGATGGCCAATCGGTCGATGAAACCTCCCGCCACGACGAAACCACCGTCATCGGCGCCTACAAGCTGAGCAAAGTCCTGGCCGAACGGCTGGTCGAAAAACTCATCGTCGAAAATGGCCTGCCCGCAACAATAGTCAGCCCCTCCACCCCCATCGGCCCACGCGACATCCGCCCCACGCCCACAGGCCGCATCATCGTCGAAGCCGCCACCGGAAAAATCCCTGCTTTCGTCGATACCGGCCTCAACCTCGCCCATGTCGATGATGTGGCGATGGGCCATTTCCTCGCGCTCGATAAAGGCAAAATCGGCGAACGCTATATTCTGGGCGGCGAAGATGTCAGCCTGCAACAAATGCTGGCAGTGATCGCAAGCCTCGCAGGCCGCAAAGCCCCCACCATCAAACTCCCGCGCGGTCCCCTCTATCCACTGGCCTATGCCGCGGAAGCGGTGGCAAAGATAACCGGCAAAGAACCCTTCCTCACCGCCGATGCCCTCAACATGTCGAAATATCGCATGTTCTTTTCATCGGCCAAGGCAAAACGCGACCTCGGCTATCAGCCCCGCCCGTATCGCGAAGGCCTCACCGATGCGTTTGCGTGGTTCGGCCAAGAGGGCTATCTCAAATGATCGCCCTAGCCGCGCTCTCACTCCTGATCTGGCTCGGCCTCATCTTCGCCCGCGGCATGTTCTGGCTCGCCCGCGAACGCGACGATCGAAACCAACCCGCAGACCCCAACATTTGGCCCAGCGTCACCGCCGTAGTCCCCGCGCGCGATGAAGCCGACGTCATCGCCCGCTCCCTTGGCAGCCTGCTGGCACAAAACTACCCCGGCGATTTCAAAATTATTCTGGTCGATGATCAAAGCAGCGATGCCACAAAGGCAATCGCCCAAACCCTCGACACCACAAACCGCCTCACCGTCCTCAGCGGCAGCAACCGCCCGGATGGCTGGACAGGCAAATTATGGGCCGTCAAACAAGGCGTCGCGCACAGCGCCAGCTCCGATTATCTCTGGCTCACCGATGCCGATATCGCGCACAGCCCAGATAATCTGCGCAAACTCATCGCCCGCGCCGAAGCGGGAAAACTGGTGCTGGTGTCGCTGATGGCCAAACTCCATTGCACCAGTTTCGCCGAAAAATTGATGATCCCGGCCTTCGTCTTCTTCTTCGCCATGCTGTTCCCCTTCGCGAAAGTGAACAATCCCAAAAGCCGCATCGCCGCCGCCGCCGGTGGCTGCATGCTGATCCGCCGCGAAGCGTTGGAACGCGCGGGAAATATCGATGCGATCCGCCACGCAATCATCGATGATTGTGCGATGGGCCGCGCACTGAAAGGGCAGGGCAGAACCTGGCTCGGTCTCACCACCCGCGCCACCTCCATTCGCCCCTATACGGGTTTGAACGAAATCCGCCACATGATTTCCCGCTCGGCCTTCGCCCAGTTGGACTATTCACCACTCATGCTGCTCGGCACCGTCATCGGCATGGCGCTGCTGTTCATTCTTCCGCCGCTGCTCGCACTTTTCGCATCAGGCCCCGCACAAATCCTCGGTCTCCTCAGCTGGCTCGTAATGATTGTTGCCTTCCAGCCCATGCTGCGCTTCTACACACTCTCTCCACTCTGGGGCGTTCTGCTGCCGGTCATCGGCACGCTCTACACCACCTTCACCTGCGACTCCGCGCTCCAGTTCTGGCGCGGCAAAGGCGGCATGTGGAAGGGCAGGGCACAGGCCATCCGCACATGACCGAAGCCCCCGATCTCTCCTCCGGAAAAACCCACACCGACGAGAATTTCCCCGTCGCCTCGGTGCTCATCCACCCGCGCCATCGCCCGGTCATCTTGGCGTTCTATCGCTTCGCCCGCGCCGCAGACGATGTCGCCGACAATCCCAACACCAACGCCGAAGACAAGCTGCATCTTCTGGACCGTATGCACCGCGGCCTCGTCGGCCTCGAAAACGGCACGGATGAGGCAAACGCCCTGCGCCTTGCACTCGCCAGCCGTCACCTCACCACCCAACACGCCAGCGACCTGCTGGAAGCCTTCCGCCGCGATGTGGTGAAACTGCGCTATGCCAATTGGGACGAGTTGATCGACTACTGCCGCTATTCCGCCATGCCGGTTGGCCGCTTCATGCTCGATGTGCATGGGCAATCCCACAGCACCTGGCCTGCATCAGATGCACTCTGCGCCGCCTTACAAATCCTCAATCACCTGCAAGATTGCGGCAAGGATTATCGCGTCCTCAATCGCGTCTACATTCCGCTTGATGCGCTGGGCACAGCAGGCATCGCGCCCGAAGCCCTGGCCGGAGAAAAATCTTCCCCCGCGCTCCTCGGTGTCATCCGCAGCCTTGCACAGCGAAACGCCGAACTTTTCGCCAAATCCCGCACCTTGTCCGCATCCGTGCGCGATACACGTCTGGCCATGGAGGTTGCGGTCATCCAGCGCCTTGCAGAAAACCTCAACACCGGCTTGCTGTCGCGCGATCCCCTGGCCGATAGAGTGCATCACACGAAGCCCGAAGCCCTTGGCCTTGCGCTTCTCACCACCCTTGGCTTTTTTGCCCGCCGCTGGTTTCCAAAAAAGCCGCAACATCTCACAGCGCACCCATGACCACAGATTCAGACACCTCCTCAGACATGATGGGCCTGGCCCCCGAAATTCAGGCCGTACAGAAAAAGGCCGCCAACAGCTCGTTTTATGCGGCCATGCGCATTTTGCCCAAAGCCGAACGCGAAGCCATGTTCGCGATCTATGCCTTCTGCCGCGCGGTGGATGATATCGCCGATGACGGCATCGGCACCCGCGAAAGCCGCCGCGCCGCGCTGAACAGGTGGCGCGCCGATCTGGCAGAGCTCTATCACGGCAAGGCCCCGGAAGGCGCCGCCTTCCTGCAAGATCCCGTTCAAACCTTTCACCTGCGTCAGGAAGATTTCCTCGCCGTGATCGACGGCATGGACATGGATGTGGCGCAAGACATTGCAGCCCCCGATTTTGCAACGCTGGATTTATATTGCGACCGGGTCGCCAGCGCCGTTGGCCGCTTGTCGATCAAGATTTTCGGTATGGATGAAGATCCCGGCTTCACACTCGCCCATCATCTGGGCCGCGCGCTGCAATTCACCAACATCCTGCGCGATCTCGATGAAGATGCCGCCATCAACCGCCTCTATCTGCCACGCGAGGCTCTGAACGAAGCCGGCATCCAGACCATGGAGCCCCGCATCGCCATAGCAAGCCCGTTGATCGATAAAGCTTGCCGCTATCTTGCCACCCGCGCCCACGCCCATTACGCCGCCGCCGATGAAATTCTGGGGCGCCGCCCCAAAGGCCGCATCGCCGCCCCGCGCCTGATGGGCGCAGTCTATTCGCGCATTCTATCGAAAACGGAATTGGCAGGCTGGGCGCCGCCGCGCGCCCGCGTGCGCCTGGGCAAGGCCGAGCTTCTTCTCCTTGTTTCCCGTCACGGATTGTTCAAATGACCGAAGGTACTGTCTATGTCATCGGCGCCGGCCTTGCAGGGCTCAGCGCCGCGGTCGCGGTTGCCGCAAAAGGGCGAAAGGTCGAACTGATCGAATCCGCCAACCAGGCGGGCGGGCGCTGCCGCTCCTATTTCGATTCCACGCTCGGCCGTACCATCGATAACGGCAATCATCTGGTGCTTTCCGGCAATCACGCGACCTTCGCTTATTTGCGCAGCATCGGCGCAGGCGATGCGCTGTCCGGCCCGGATCGCGCAGAATTCACCTTCGCCGATTTGCGCGATGGCAAACGTTGGACCATCACGCCGAATGACGGACCGCTCGCCTGGTGGGTGCTGTCGAAAAAGCGCCGCGTACCGGGCACTAAGGCGACAGATTATCTCGGCATGGCCGGGCTGATGTTTGCAAACAAAAAACAGCGCGTTCAAGATGTGATGACCTGCGAAGGCGTTTTGTGGGATCGCCTGCTCGATCCTTTTCTGCTCGCGGCCCTCAACATCCGCCCCCGGCTTGGCTCCGCTGCACTTGCTGGCGCTATCGTGCGCGAAACCCTCGCCAAAGGTGGCCGCCATTACTATCCGCGTATTGCAGACCCTCACCTCGCCTCAGCGTTGGTGGACCCGGCGCTGGTTTATCTAAAGGGCAAGGGCGCTGTGGTCCGCATGGGCCAAAGGGTCAAGCGGTTAACAATCTCTGAAGACCGGATCACCGGTTTCGATGTGGGCGAAGAGACACAGTTGGGCAGAAAAGATTCGGTGATTCTCGCCGTTCCGCCCTGGGTCGCGACCGATCTTCTGCCCGGCCTTAAAGCCCCTAATGAATTTACTGCTATCGTCAACGCCCACTACCTGCTCACGCCACCAGCAGGCTTGCCCGCCATCATTGGTGTGCTGGGTGGAACTGCCCAATGGGTTTTCGCGTTTCCTGATCGTCTATCGGTAACGGTCAGTGGAGCCGATCAACTCGTTGATTTGGACCGTGAATCTATCGCTCGAACGCTATGGGCTGATGTTGCGTCCGTTCACGGCCTGGCCCCGGAGTTACCGCCTTGGCAAGTCGTAAAGGAAAAACGCGCTACTTTTGCGGCAACGCCTCAGCAGGATGCGTTGCGCCCCAATCCTGCCACGCAATTGAGCAATCTAGTGCTCGCTGGAGATTGGGTCGCCACCGGTCTGCCCGCTACCATCGAGGGTGCCATCAGATCAGGCCAAAAAGCGGCCCAACTGGTACTTTGACTCCAGTTCCTATAATTCACGGATTCGGACTTAGAAAAGCGCCATGAACAAGATGATTGCCGATAGCAACCTGCTGGAGCTTGAGGACGTAATCCAAAACGCCTCCTCCGCGTTGTTGCGGCAACAGCGCGACGATGGGCACTGGGTCTTCGAACTCGAAGCCGATGCCACTATCCCGTCGGAATATATCCTTCTTGTCCATTATCTCGGTGAAACGGCGAATCTCGAGCTAGAGCGCAAAATCGGCAATTACCTGCGCCGCATTCAAGGCACCCATGGCGGCTGGCCGCTGTTTCACAAAGGCGCCTTCGATATCAGTGCGACGGTGAAAGCCTATTTCGCACTTAAAATGCTCGGTGACGATGTTGACGCGCCGCATATGGTGCGCGCGCGCGAGGCTATCCTTGCCCATGGCGGGGCAGAGCACGCCAATGTCTTTACCCGCATCCTTCTGGCGCTCTATGGCGAGCTGTCCTGGAAAAGCGTGCCGACCATCCCGCCAGAGCTGATTTTGCTGCCGCGCTGGTTCCCGATCCATCTTTCCAAAATGTCCTATTGGGCGCGCACCGTTATGGTGCCGCTTCTGGTGCTGGCCTCGCTAAAACCGGTCGCGCGCAATCCGCGCAAGGTGCATGTCGGCGAGCTTTTCAAATCCACGCGCCCACCGGCCCAACATCGCGCGCCGCACCAAAACCCCTATTGGGCGACATTTTTCATCACCCTCGATCACGTGCTCAAGCTGATCGAGCCCTTTTGGCCGAAAAAGCTGCATCAACGTGCGCTGGATCGTTGCGTGGCGTTCGTCACCGAGCGGCTCAACGGTGAAGACGGCCTGGGCGCAATTTACCCCGCCATGACCAACAGCATCATGATGTTCGACGTTCTGGGCTATCCCGCCGATCACCCTGATCGGGCGATTGCGCGCCACTCGGTCGAAAAGCTGCTGGTCGTGAAGGATGACGAAGCCTACTGCCAACCTTGCGTTTCACCCATCTGGGATACAGCGCTCGCCTGTCACGCGCTGATGGAAGTGCGCGGCGCGGAAGCAAACAGCAAAGTCGTTCGCGGCCTTGAATGGCTGAAGCAACGCCAGGTGTTGAACGTCAAAGGCGACTGGGCCGAAGAACGGCCCGATGTTCGCCCCGGTGGCTGGGCCTTCCAATACAATAACGATCACTATCCCGACCTTGATGATACCGCCGTCGTGGTGATGGCGCTGGATCGCGCGCGGGAGACCATCGCCCCCCAGGCCGATTTCTCGGAATCGATCGAACGGGGCCGCGAATGGGTTGAAGGCCTGCAAAGCCGCAATGGTGGTTGGGGCGCTTTTGATGCGGACAATTCCTATCACTACCTCAACAACATCCCCTTCGCCGATCACGGCGCGCTGCTCGACCCGCCGACCGAGGACGTGACCGGCCGCTGCCTCGGTATGCTGGCGCAATTGGGCGAGACCGCAGATAGCCCGCGCGTGAAAGAGGCACTGGCCTATCTCGAACGTGTCCAGATGAAAGATGGGAGTTGGTTCGGTCGCTGGGGCGTGAACTATGTCTACGGAACATGGTCCGTGCTTGCCGGCCTCAATGCGGCAAAAGTCGATTCACAAGCACCGATGATCCGCCGCGCTGCCGATTGGCTCGTGTCAGTCCAGAACGAAGATGGCGGCTGGGGCGAAGATTGCGACAGCTACAAGCTTGACTATGCGGGCTACGAACGCGCCGCGTCCAGCGCATCGCAAACGGCCTGGGCCGTGCTGGCGCTGATGGCCTCGGGCGATGTGAACCATCCGGCCGTTGCCCGCGGCATCCGCTATCTCCAGCAGACGCAGACCGAAGACGGGTTGTGGCCTGAAGAAGAATTTACCGGCGGTGGATTTCCCCGCGTTTTCTACCTGCGCTATCACGGCTATCCCAAATTCTTTCCATTGTGGGCCGTCGCCCGATACCGCAACCTGAAAACCGGTAATTCGCGTCGCGTCGATTACGGCATTTGAGATGATCATTGCCGTTGTCGGTCTGGTGCGCGAAGCACAGATCATTGCAGGGGCTGCAATCACGCCGGTCGTCGGCGGCGGCGATGGCGCCGGGTTGGAACACCTGCTTGCCACCGCTCTGGCAAAGCCGAACATTTCCGGCGTCATCAGCATCGGCATCGCAGGCGGCCTTTCGCCCGATGTCCGGCCGGGAAGCATAGTGGCCGCAACCGCCATCGTCGCAGCGGGCAAAAGGTTTGAAACCGACCTTGCTTGGCGGCAACGGCTGTTGCGCGCGATCCCCAATTGCAGGCTCGGCGTCATCGCGGGCAGCGACAGGGTGATCGCACACCGCCCCGAAAAAACTGACCTGTATGAGCGTACCGGAGCCATCGCAGTGGATATGGAATCCCATATCGCCGCCGCTGCTGCGGCAGCGCGCCAAGTCCCGTTTGCTGCCTTGCGCGTGGTCTGCGATCCCGGTGACCGCACGGTCCCGCCCGCAGCTTTGGTGGCGATGAGGTCCGATGGCTCGATAGATGCCAAAGCGGTGCTACGCTCGGTGATGGCCGCGCCGCAACAACTTCTCAGCCTTGGCTATCTGGCGCGGGATTCAGCGCAAGCGTTTCGCACGCTACTCCGCTGCCGCAATTTCCTCGGGGACGGCCTTTGCGGCCCGGATATCAGCTAGTTTGTGTTCGACATGGCGGGAGAACACAAATTCGGCAGGGCGTTGATTGGCAAGTGAAATATCCGGCGCCATAGGGCCATCGGTTTTCACGCCGCGCATTTGAAGCGGCAGAAGCTTCCAGGGCTTTTTCACCGAGTCGGTAACGGCCGTGCCTTCAAAACCGCAATGCACCATGCAGTTGGCGCATTTTTCATAGTTGCCGACACCGTATTTTTCCCACTCTGTGCCTTCCATCAATTCTTTGAAGGTCTTCACATAGCCTTCGCCAAGCAGGTAGCACGGCTTCTGCCAGCCGAACACGGTGCGCGCCGGCATCGACCACGGCGTGCAGGCATAGGTCTGGTTGCCAGCCAGAAAATCGAGAAACAGGTCAGACTGTGTGAACTTCCACTTCTTGCCGCCATTGCCGCGTGCAAAAATATCGCGGAACAGCGTCTTGGTGCGTTCGCGGTTCAGAAAGTGTTCTTGATCGGGCGCGCGTTCATAGGCGTAGCCGGG
>DATJDE010000025.1:0-2187 GCA_035497595.1 Rhizomicrobium sp.
CCGCGGGGCAGACTGGCTGCGCCGGACAGCCGCCTCGGATTCGCAAGGCGACAACGCCCGTGCCTATGCCTTCTACGTCCTGGCACGACTCGGCCAGTTGAACCTCAGCGACCTGCGCTATTTCAGCGACACGCGCGGCCCCCAAATGAAAACCGCCATGGCCGCCGCCCTCACCGGCGCTGCTGCCGCTGATGCAGGCGATCAAAGCCGCGCCACGCTCCAGTTCAACCGCGCCCGCACATTGTTGCTGGAAGCAAATGACGCGCGCTACAGCAGTGCCGACTATGGCTCCCTCGTCCGCGATCTGTCGGGCACCATCGCGCTGGCGATGCAAAGCGGTCAGACCACACTGATCCCCGCGCTGGTGAAAAAGAGCAGCGGCCTCAACATGCGCCTGAACGATACCACGACGCAGGAAAAGGGCTGGATCCTGCGCGCCGCTTATGAACTTTCCAAACAGCGCAGCCCGCTCAATATCACCCTCAATGGCACGCGCGTTGCGGAACAGGCAGGCGCCGTGCGCCTGTCGCCCACGCCGGGCGATCTTGCGAAAGGTCTTACGCTGACCAATGCGAGCGACGCTTCCGTCTGGCGCGTCACCTCAGTGCAAGGCACGCCCGCAACCGCGCTGCCCGCGCAGGCAAGCGGCCTCACCTTGAGCAAAACGATCTGGACCATGTCCGGCCAGCCCGCCGATCTCGCCAATCTCAAACAGAACGACCGCGTGATTGTGGAAATTTCTGGCCACATGGCCAACAACCACGAACACCGCATGGGCGTGATCGATCTGTTGCCCGCAGGGCTCGAAATCGAAATGCCGCTCAGCGGCGATGATGCCAAGCCCTATCCTTTCCTCGGCACCCTCACCGCCACCACCATGCGGGCTGTGCGCGATGATCGCTTCCTCGCGGCCTTCTCCATCGGCTGGCCCACTTATTATACCTTCCGCGAAAAGGTCGATCAGCCCGACTTCCGCATTGCCTATATCGCGCGCGCCGTCACGCCGGGCCGCTTCGTCCTGCCCGCCGCGACGGTGGAAGACATGTACGCCCCCGCCATCCGCGCCCGCACCGCCATGGGAAAGGTGGTGATCGCGCAATGAAATGGCAAAGCCTGTCGCGGCGTACACGCGCAGGTGCAATCGCCCTCGGGCTGATCGGCACACTCTGCACCGCCGACCTGCTGTTGCCGCCGGATATGACGCGCGCAACCACGCTCTCCACCGAAGTGGTGGCGCGTGATGGCACGCTGCTGCGCCCCTTCCTCTCGGCAGATGGCTATTGGCGGCTCAAAACCACGGTCAGCGATGTCTCGCCACGTTATCTGACGCTGCTCAAGGCCTATGAAGACAAACGCTTTGACTCTCACCCCGGCGTCGATCCGCTGGCCATTGCTCGTGCCGTCACCCAACTTGCACAAGCGCGCCACATCGTATCGGGCGCCTCCACCCTGTCGATGCAGGTCGCCCGCCTGCTCGAACCGCGCCCCCGCAGCATCGGCGCGAAACTGATTCAGATGGTGCGCGCCGTTCAGCTTGAGCGGCGCTACAGCAAAGACGAAATCCTCTCGTTCTATCTCACCCTCGCCCCCTTCGGCGGCAATCTCGAAGGCGTGCGCGCCGCCTCTCTTGCCTATTTCGGCAAAGAGCCAAAATCCCTCTCGCTCGCGGAAGCCGCCCTTCTGGTGGCGCTGCCCCAATCGCCCGAACGCCAACGCCCGGACCGCCATACCTTGCGCGCCAAAAATGGCCGCGACCATGTTCTGGCCCGCATGGTCGAACAGGGCGTCATCAGCGCCGCCGATATAAACACCGCGCACCGCGAAGGCGTGCCATCTTTACGCCGCGCCTTGCCAATGCATGCGCCCCACCTCGCCCAACGCCTCGCCGCCCGCAGCAAAACCTCATCCATCGCCTCCACCATCGATGCACCGCTGCAAGCCGCCATCGAAATCGCGCGGCGCATAATCGCCGAACTGGGTGGCCTGATCCTGCATCAGGCTGGCGGGATGCAAAACCAGATCATCAAACGCCATGCCATAGATGAAAGGCTTCAGCGCCGAGCCGGGTGAGCGGGCGGCGGCGGCCAGATCGAGTTTTCCCGCTGTCCCCCAGTAATTGGCGCCGCCGCTATAGGCGCGCACGGCGCGGGTTTTGTTTTCGACCACTACAATGGCGAGGCCTGCGCC
>DATJDE010000026.1:0-3262 GCA_035497595.1 Rhizomicrobium sp.
GCGGGCGATCGTCCAACATTGCGCCCACTTCTGAGCGAGGAAGTTTATGCCGCGTTTGACGGTGTGATCCGCGGTCACGAAGAACGCGGCGAAAAGGTGGATTTCACCTTTGTCGGCTTCTCCGATGTGAAAATCGCGCAAGCCGAGCTGAAGGGCCGGATGGCAGAGATTACGGTCAGTTTCGGCGCCCAATATATCTCAACCACAGCCAAGCAGGATGGCGAGATCGTCGAAGGCGACCCCAAGGCGGTGCGCGAAGTGACAGATGTGTGGACGTTCGGCCATGACGTCACGTCACGCGATCCGAACTGGACGCTGATCGCCACCTCTGGCGAACAAAGCTGAAGGCGCGCGCGCCATGACGCGGCGCGCCGCTCTTTTTACCATTGCCGTCTTTCTGATTACCGCAGCCGCTATCTGGTTTCTGCTGCGCCCGCGCGTGGCGCCTGTTGCGACGGCGCCCATGCTGCAGCTTACGGCAGTGGACTTTGCCAAACTGCCCGGATGGAAAACAGGCAACGCAACCGCGGCGCTGTCCGCGTTTCGGCTGTCTTGCGGCGCGCTTGCCAAAAAACCTGCATCCGCGCCCATGGGTGGGGCCGCCTATGCAGGAACGGTGGGCGACTGGGTGGATGCCTGCAACGAACTTTCGTCCGCCAAAAATCCGCGCGCCTTCTTCGAAGCGAATTTCAAACCGTTTGCGATTGCGCAATCCGGCAACGCCGAGGGGCTGTTCACCGGCTATTACGAGCCGGAACTGCACGCCAGCGCCACGCGGCACGATGGCTATCAAACGCCGGTCTATGGCCTGCCGAGCGATCTCGTCAGCGTCGATCTGGGCAAGTTTCGCGAAGCGTTGAAGGCCGAGCAGATTTCGGGGCGACTTGAAGGCAATCGGCTGGTCCCCTTTGCGACGCGGGAAGACATCGACAAACATGGCCTTGTATCCGCGCCGGTGCTTTTTTACGCCAACGATCCCATCGCGGTATTCTTTCTGCACATTCAGGGATCGGGGCGCGTTGTCTTTGACGATGGCCACAAGGCCCGTGCCGCCTATGCTGGCAAAAATGGCAGGCCCTATACCGCGATCGGGCGCACGCTGATCGCACGCGGCGCTCTGACCAAAGAAAATGTTTCGATGCCGACAATCCGCAACTGGCTGAAAGCACACCCCGATCAGGCGGCCGCGGTGATGCGGAGCAATCAATCCTACACCTTCTTTGCCTTGCAGCCCGATGCTGGCCAAAACGCATCCGGCAGTCAGGGTGTGCCGCTGACGGCGGCAGCAAGCCTTGCGGTGGACAACAGGATTCACCCGCTGGGCGTGCCGCTGTTTCTTGTCACCACACTGCCGGGCAAGCCTGAGGGACAGGTATTTCAACAGCTGCTCATTGCACAGGATACGGGCGGAGCCATTCGCGGCACGGTACGCGGCGATGTCTATTGGGGCACGGGTGCGCGTGCCGAATTTCTTGCAGGCGCCATGAAATCGAAAGGGCGGTTTTATGTATTGCTGCCCAACAAGGTTGCAGCGAGCCTTGGCAGCGGCAAGGACTTTGCGGTTCGCGCGCCATGACGCCAAAACCTGCCCGCGCGGTGACGCAGGAAGAACGCGTGCTGTTTGAAGAAACATTTCGCGAAACACGGCCACTGGCCGACCCGCCCAGCAGCACCAAACCGCGCAAAGCCGCCAAACCAGTTGAAGGCCTGACCGGCGTGGATGGGCGCACGGCGGAACGGCTGCGGCGCGGCGTTCTGGAACCCGATGCCCGGCTTGATCTGCATGGCTTCACCGAAGCTGCCGCCCATGGCGCATTGGTGACTTTTCTGCGCGCCGCCCAATTGCGCGGGCATCGGCTGGCCCTGGTGGTGACTGGCAAAGGCGCCAAGGCCCCCGATCCGTACGCGCCGTTTGATCTTGAGCTCAATGCGCGGTCGCGCGGGGTGCTCAAATCGGTTGTGCCGCGCTGGCTGGGTGAGCCCGCGCTCGCCGGTATTGTTGCCGATGCGCGCCCTGCGCATCGCAAGCATGGCGGGGCGGGGGCGCTGTATGTTTATCTGCGGAAGAACACACACACGCGATGAGACAACAGTTCGATACGCTGAATGTGGCGACGCATGGCCCGGGCCTGTATGACATCACCAAGCCGGCGCAGAACTTTGTACGCAGCGCAGGGATGGCTAACGGGCTTTTGACCTGTTTCATCCGCCATACATCCGCATCGCTGTTGATTCAGGAAAACGCCGATCCTGACGTGCTGATCGATCTGGAAAATTTCATGCGCCGTCTGGTCTCGCGTGATCCGGCGCTGTACCGGCACACGACCGAAGGGCCGGACGATATGCCATCGCACATCCGTTCGGCGCTGACGGCGACATCACTGGGCATCCCCTTGCGTGCGGGCAGGCTCGCGCTGGGGACGTGGCAGGGTCTTTACCTGTTCGAACACCGCGACGCGCAGCATGACCGCGAGGTGATGTTGCACCTCATTGGCGCGTGATCAGCTGAGCCCGGCCTTGGCGGCAAGCTCCGCCAGCTTCACTTCGGGGCGGGCGCCGTAATGCGAAATCACTTCGGCAGCGGCGAGCCCGCCGAGCTTGCCGCAATGGTCCAGCGGTTTGCCATGGGTGAGGCCAAAGAGAAATCCGGCGGCGAACTGATCGCCTGCGCCCGTCGTGTCCATCACCCGCGCGACGGGTGCAGCATCCAGCACATGCAGTTCGGAACCATTGGCCACCACACAGCCTTTTTCGGAGCGGGTGAGGGCGAGGATTCCGTCGCCATGGCGCGCGGCTTGTAACGCCGCGTCGAAATCAGCGGCCTCGAACAGGGCCTTTGCCTCTTCTTCATTGGCAAACAAAATATCGAGATCGTTTTTCCAAAGATGGAGAAATTCATCCCGCCAGCGACCAACGCAGAACGGATCGGACAAAGTGAGCGCCACTTTGTTGCCCGCGCGTTTGGCAATGGTGATGGCGCGGGTGATCGCGTCCTTGGCTTCGGCGGTGTCCCACAGATAACCTTCGATATAGAGCACTTTGGAACGGGCAATCTTCTCTTCATCGATGTCGGACGCATTGAGTTCGCGGCTGGCGCCAAGATAGGTGTTCATGCTGCGCTGACCATCGGGCGTCACCGCGATCAGACAACAGGCTATGGAGGCACCGCTGGTTGCCATCTGCGTGCTGAAGTCGATGCCGGTCTGCGCCATGCTGGCGGCGAAGCTTGTTCCCAGCCGGTCTTTTTTTACGCGGCCGACAA
>DATJDE010000027.1:0-6210 GCA_035497595.1 Rhizomicrobium sp.
CACGGTCGGCACCGCCGCCGTCATGGTCACCTTCTCGCTTTCGAGCAATTCATAGACCGAGGCGCCATCGAGCTTCGGCCCGGGGAAGACAATCTTCGCCCCCACCATCGGCGCCTCAAAGGTGATCGCCCAGGCATTGGCATGAAACATCGGCACCACCGGCAACACGGTGTCTGCGTTGCCAAGCCCATGGGCATCCTTCTGCGCCACGATGATCGCGTGCAGCACGTTGGAGCGGTGGCTGTAGAGCACGCCCTTGGGGTTGCCCGTGGTGCCCGAGGTGTAGCAAAGCCCGCAGGCGGTGTGCTCGTCGAATTCTTTCCACTGAAAATCCGGGTCGCCGTCGGCAATGAAATCCTCATAGGCCACCAGCCCCGGCAGATCGACATCTGGCAGATGTTCGCGGTCGGTCAGCGCGATAAAGAATTCCACGTCCTTCAGCTGCGGCGCGATCTGCACCACCAGGTCAGTGAAGCTGATGTCGAAGAACAGCGCCTTGTCGCCCGCATGATTGGCGATATAGACGATCTGGTCCGGGAACAGCCGGGGGTTCAGCGTGTGATAGACAGCGCCCAGCCCGGTGATGCCGTACCAGGTCTCCATATGGCGGTGGGTGTTCCAGGCCAGCGTCGCTACCCGGTCGCCGAATTTGATGCCGCGCCGCTCAAGGGCATCGGCGCATTGCCGCGAGCGGCGGGCGATTTCGCGGTAATTGGTCCTATGGATCGGGCCTTCCACCAGGCGGCTGACAACCTCCCGGTCACCATGGTTCAAAGCGGCATGATCTATGATTTTGTGGACCAGTAACGGCCATTCCTGCATCAACCCAAGCATGAAAGTTTCATCCCAGAAATAATTGTTGCCGCATCATAGGAACGGGCGGCGCGTGCGGCAACGCAGATTGCTCGGCAGCCACGGCCCAATTGCCGCGAGGACCGGGGATAACTGGGCAAAGCCCACGCCGGGCCGTGTTTGACCGGGCCGGGCGGCAGGGGCCAAAGTCGGCCCAGCCATAGCAGAGGTGTCCCGGTGTCCCCAATCCCAAGGCCCCCACTGACAAATGCCCAGACGCGCGATGTCAATTCCATCCTGCATCCCTACACAAATCTCGTAAAACTGCGCCAAACCGGCGCGCTGGTGGTCGAGCGGGGGCAGGGCGTGCGGGTCTATGACGACCACGGCAAGGATTATATCGAGGCGATGGCCGGTCTGTGGTCCACAGCCCTCGGCTGGGGCGAAAATGTGCTGGCCGATGTTGCCGCCGAGCAGATGCGCAAACTCGCCTTCGGCCACCTGTTTTCCGGCCGCAGCCACGAGCCCGCCATCGCGCTGGCCGAAAAGCTCAAAGAGGTCATGCCCTTTGCCGTGGGCAAGGTGTTCTTCGCCAGCTCCGGCTCCGAGGCGAACGACACCCAGATCAAGCTGCACTGGTACGCCGCCAATGCCCGCGGCAAAACGCAGAAAAAGAAAATCATCTCGCGCAACCGCGCCTATCACGGCGTCACCCTGGCCAGCGCCAGCCTCACCGGCCTGCCCGCCAATCACACAAGCTTCGATCTGCCCTTTTCCTTCGCGGTGTTCACCGATTGCCCGCATTACTATCGCGGCGCCGAAGCTGGCGAGAGTGAGGAAGCCTATTCCGCTCGCCTTGCGCAAAACCTCGAAGCCCTGATCGGGCGCGAAGGGCCGGACACCATCGCCGCCATGATCGCCGAGCCGGTGATGGGCGCGGGCGGGGCGATCATCCCGCCAAAGGGCTATTTCGACGCCATCACCAAAGTGCTCGCGGCCCACGATATCCCGCTGATCGCCGATGAAGTGATCACCGGCTTCGGCCGCACGGGAGAATGGTTCGGCTGCTCAACCTATGGTTTCGAGCCCGATAGCATGTCCATCGCCAAGGCCCTGTCGTCGTCTTATCTGCCGATTTCAGCGGTCGCCCTGTCGCCCGAACTGAGCGAGATCATCGAAGAAGAATCGGGCCGCATCGGCACCTTCGGCCACGGCTTCACCTATGGCGGCCATCCGGTCGCCTGCGCCGTCGCGCTGAAAACCATCGAAATCTATCAGGAGCGCG
Organism: Rhizomicrobium sp.; assembly: GCA_035497595.1. Taxonomy (GTDB): domain Bacteria; phylum Pseudomonadota; class Alphaproteobacteria; order Micropepsales; family Micropepsaceae; genus Rhizomicrobium. The sequence continues at coordinate 2,078 of DATJDE010000027.1, forward strand.
ACATTGTGGGCCATGTCCGCCATGTCTCGCCGGCCTTCCTCAAGCGCCTTACCCGGCTCGCCGATCATCCGCTGGTGGGTGAAGCGCGCGGCGTCGGCCTGATCGGCGCGGTCGAACTGATCGCCGACAAACAGACACGCAGAGCCTTCGATCCGGCCAAGGCGGTGGCCGCCACCATTGTCCGCTTCTGTGAGGAAGAAGGGCTCATCGTGCGCTCGCTCATGGGAGACCGTATCGCCTTCTGCCCCCCGCTGATCATCACCGAGGCCGAGATCGACGAATTGTTCGATCGTTTCGAACGTGGTCTCGCCAAAGGGCTCGCCTGGGTAAAAGAGAACGGGTTGCTCGGCTGAGTGCCGCATCCGTCGTAAACATCGTTTTGCCCTGTGAAATGAGCGCGCTTCTGACGCGGGCGATTTCAGGAACACTTTCAGCAGCAAAGACGTAACAAGGTGGGGCGGCAGCCATGCAAATGCGCAAAGCCGCCATTTTTCGAATTCTATTCAGGAGTGCGTGATGAGCAAGTTCACCTTAAGCCCCTTGCCATGGGACGATACGGCCCTTGAGCCGGTGATCTCGGCAAGGACTCTCAGCTTCCATTACGGCAAGCACCACAAAGCCTATGTCGATACGCTGAATACCCTCGTGCCCGGCACCAAATATGCGGACATGAAGCTGGAAGAGATTGTCGTCGCCACCGCCGGAAAAGACGGCGCGGACGAGAAGAAGCTCTTCAACAATGCCGGTCAGGTCTGGAATCACGATTTCTATTGGCGCAGCCTGTCGCCGAAAGCCGAAAAGCCGAGCGGCAAACTCGCCGACGCCATCGCCCGTGATTTCGGCAGCACCGACAAGCTGATTGCCGACCTCGCAGAGGCAGGCAAAACGCAATTCGGCTCCGGCTGGGCCTGGCTCGTGTCCAATGGCGGCAAGCTCTCAATCGCGAAAACCGCCAACGCCGAAACCCCGATGGCCAAATCGGTCAATTGCCTTCTGACCGTCGACGTCTGGGAACATGCCTATTATCTCGACTATCAGAATGCCCGCCCGAAATATCTCGAAGAAGTGCTGGGCAAGCTTCTGAACTGGACCTTCGCTGCCGAAAATCTCGACCGCGAATCCACACCGGTACGTTCCGCCGTCTGATGCGCCGTAAGCGCGTGTAAAAAGGCCGGGCCACTCGCGCCCGGCCTTTTTCATTCACCGTTTCTAAAGCGCCCGGCCATCATGCTGCGCTCGACGCCGCGGAAGGTCCCCGCCATGGGTTTTGGAAAGCGTGGGCGCGCCGCAGCACCGCCGATCGCGGAAAATACGCAACAGCCATCGCCGCCAAGTCGCCTCATCGCGCCAGGCATTCCGTTCGTCAGCCTTGCCATTTTTTTCGCGTTGGCCCTTGCCTTCGTCGCCGAGCTTGCCGCCGCCCCGCCCGAAGCCGCCACTACGCCAAGCCTCTCCACACTCGTCGCCTTTGGCGGCATCAGCCAGCGTCTGGTTCTTGCCCATGATCAATGGTGGCGCCTGTTCACCGCGCCCTTTCTGCACGCCAATCTCTTTCATCTTCTGTCGAACGGCGCAGTGCTGCTGCTCACCGGCCTGCTGCTCGAACGTGTCATCGGCCCGGCATGGTATGGCGCGATCTATGCCATGGGCGCCCTTGCCGGCTCTATCGGCTCACTCTTCGCATCGGGTGCGCTGGTCTCGGTCGGCGCATCGGGCGCGATCATGGCGCTGCTTGCCGCCGTACTCATCTGGTGCATCCCGTTTGAAGATCGGCTGCGCGGCAAGCGCCTGCGCCGCATAGCCGTCTTTCTGTTCATCGGCGCGCTGTTGCCAAGCTCCACCGGCGATGTCGATCTGGGCGCACATCTCGGCGGGGCTGCCGCTGGCGGCTGTATCGGCCTTGTCTTGCGCATCATCTGGCCCGAGACCGATGAGGCGCCGGGTGCCCATCGCGTCGCCTGGGGGCTGGCGATGTTCGGCCTCGCCGCAACCCTTTGCGCTTTTGCCGTCAACGCGGTGTCCGCCACGCCGAATGTCGGCCAGTTCCGGCAGTTCATCCCCGCCGCCCAAATGCCCGCCTCGCTGCGCGACGGAATGGACCATGCCAAAAACCTGGTGCGCGCTTACCCCGATGATCCCCGCGCCTTTCTGCTGCACGCCCTGTCATTGCTCGAACAGGGCCAGGTGGCCGATGCGCAGACCGCCTTACGCACCGCCCTTGCCAAAAGCGCATATCTGGAAACACCCGCGGCCCCTGACCTGCGCAGCCTGATCCGGCTGGTGCTTGCCATGACCCTGTCATCCCAGAACAGCAACGATGCGGCCCGTGCCGCCCTGGAGCCGGGTGATTGCGCCCGTGCCCACCGGGGGCGCGGCGACGCTTTTCATGCGGCATGGCGCCAATTGCACGATTCCGGCATTTGCCGCTGATTTCTTTTTCCCGCCGCGATGTTATGAGTCCCGCCAGACAATCCGGGAGACCAAAATGAGCTTGCAAGTTGCCCAGCCTGACTGGATGACGGAAGACCTGCGTATCTTCGAAGATGGCGTCGCCAAATTCATGGAACGCGACGTCGCCCCCCATCAGGAAAAATACATCAAGCAACAGGGCGTGGACCGTGCGCTGTGGAACAAAGCGGGCGAACAGGGCCTGCTCCTCACCGCAATCCCGGAAGAATATGGCGGCGCGGGCGGCAGCTTCGCCCATGAAGCGGTGATCATCGACCAGCTCGGTAAAAAAGTGGGTGATGGCTGGGGCATCTCGCTGCACAATGCCATCGTCGCGCCCTACATCCTGCATTACGGCAGCGAAGAACAAAAACAAAAATGGCTGCCGCGTCTGGCCACCGGCGAACTGGTCGGCGCCATCGCAATGACCGAGCCGGGCACAGGCTCCGATCTTCAGGGCGTCAAAACCACCGCCCGCAAAGATGGCAATCACTATGTCATCAACGGCTCCAAAACCTTCATCACCAATGGCGGCACCGCCAATCTGATCATCGTCGTCGCCAAGACCGATCCGACCAAGGGCTCCAAAGGCACTTCGCTGCTCATCGTCGAAACCGATGAGGTCGAAGGTTTCCGCCGTGGCCGCGTGCTCGAAAAACTCGGCCAGAAAGCCAACGACACTGCCGAACTCTTTTTCGATGACGTGCGCATCCCCACCTCCAACCTCATCGGCACCGAGGAAGGCATGGGCTTCATCCAGTTGATGCAGCAACTGCCGCAAGAGCGGCTGATCATTGCAGCCCAGGGCATCGCCGTGATCGAACGCGCGCTGGAGGTGACAACCGCCTATGTGAAAGAGCGCAAAGCCTTCGGCAAACAACTGCTCGATTTCCAGAACACCCAGTTCAAGCTTGCCGAATGCAAGACCGAGGCAACCGTCGCCAAAGTCTTCGTCAATCACTGCATCGGCCTGCATCTCGAAGGCAAGCTCGACGCCACCATGGCCTCGATGGCCAAACTCTGGGTCACCGATACCCAGTGCAGAATCGTCGATGAATGTCTGCAACTGCATGGCGGCTACGGCTTCATGAACGAATATCCCATCGCGCGGATGTATGCCGACAGCCGTGTCCAGAAGATCTATGGCGGCACCAACGAAATCATGAAGCTGCTGATCGCCCGCAGCCTGTAATCCAATGCTGTTCGCGGCTAAAGCGCGATTCGATCCTTCGGGATCGGATCGCGCTTTAGAGTCTTGGATTGTCGCTCTTTCTTACGCCAAACCGCCCATAAATTTCAGACGGCACTTCGGCGGAAAACGCTCCGGTTGCGCGTGCGCCGCCGCACGCTAAACTGGCCGCGCTACACTCATTGGAAAAACGCACCATGGCCTACAAGGAAATCCTCTACGCCGTACAAGACAATATCCTCACCATCACCCTCAACCGCCCCGAAAAGCTCAACGCCTTCACCGGTGTGATGATGGCGGAGCTGGTCGATGCCTTTGGCCGCGCCAGCAAGGATGATGATATCCGCGCCGTTGTCGTCACCGGCGCGGGCCGCGCCTTTTGCGCCGGTGCCGACCTGTCCTCGGGCGCCGATACGTTCGACGCCCAAAAACGCGACGACCGTCCCGAGCGCAAACGCACCGAAGGATCGGACATCGACTGGAGCGCCGACTATGT
>DATJDE010000028.1:0-5411 GCA_035497595.1 Rhizomicrobium sp.
ACCGGCACAGTCGATCAGGAATGGGGCAAGTTCACCGGCCGCGCCGTCGCCAACTGGACTCCCAAACTCGACTTCACCGATCAAACGCTGGTCTACGCGTCCTACGCGCATGGCTACAAAGCAGGCGGCGCCAACCCGCCCGGCCCGGTGCTCATCACCTTCGGCGAAGGCGATCAGGCAAACCCGATCCATCCCCTGACCTTCAAGCCCGAGTTTATTGATGCTTTCGAAATCGGCACCAAGAACAGCCTGTTCGATGGCGCGCTGACCCTCAATGTCAGCGCCTTCTATTACGATTATAAGGGCTATCAGATTTCGGAGATCGTGGACCGCACCTCCATCAATCTCAATTTCGATGCAAAGATAAAAGGCATCGAAGTGGAGTCGGTATGGGAGCCTGTGCCGGGCTTGCGCCTCAACGCATCGGGCGGCTGGCAGCAATCCAGACTGGCAAAAGGCAGCAAGGCGGTCGATCTGATCGATCGCACCGCCGGCCACGAAGGCTGGATGGTGCTGAAACCCTTCATCGGCCAGGCTTCCAACTGCATCATGCCGGAATATGTGGTGGCCGCGTCGATTTTGAACCAGCAGATCAATCCAAACGGCAACAGCCCCGGCTCTGTCGTGGAAATGTGCGGGGCGGCCTATATCAGCAATCTCGATCCGGTTACAGCGCTCCCTTATGTGGCAAGTGACGGCGTCAACCCGTTGCCCGGCAGAACCGCATTCTCCGATTCGGGTTTTGGCCCCCCGCAAGACATTTATAATTATCCCGGCTTCAACCCGCTTACCGCGCCCAATCGCGGCCAAGGCTTCGACAAAGATTTGAGCGGCAACGAACTGCCCAATGCCCCGCCGCTCACCTTCTCCGCGGGTGCACAATACAGCATGCCGCTGACCTCCGAATGGGCCGGGACGCTGCGCAGCGATTTCTACTGGCAGGATTATTCCTGGACCCGCGTGTTCAACGACAATCCCTATGATCGCTTGCGCGGCTATGCCAGCGTAAACCTCGCCATCATCCTCACCAGCCAGAACGGCTGGCAGGTGATGCTCTATGACAAGAATGTCTTCAACACGACCGCCATCACCGGCGCATTCCTGAACAGCGACGACAGCGGCCTGACAACAAACGTCTTCCTAACCGATCCCAAACTGATCGGCATCCGCGTCACGAAAAACTGGTGAGCGCGATGGGAAAGAAAAATTACATCACACCTGTTGTCGCCGACGAGCGTAGCGAGGGAGTTTTAGCGGCAGCGTATGAACGACCCAGGTGGAAAGCACTGATCGGTATCTCACACCTGGGTTCCCTTCCCCTCGTAATGCGCACGCATTACGCAGCCGGGAATGACAGCACGGGGAACATAACCACGGGGGGAATGACACAATGAGCGAACTCGTTACAACACCACGCCGGAACGGCGATCTGCGCTGGCAATTGCTCGCCACCGTATCGTCGGCGGCAATGCTGGTCATCGTCGCAGCGACGCAAGCAAGCGCCGCCGATAACACTGAAGGCCGCCCGACTGTCTGGATCGAACTAGGCGGCCACCTCGAACGTGTAGACGGTCAAAGCGCGGTTTTTGCACCTGCCTTTATCGGTGCAAACGCGGGCGCGCCAGCCTTCGCCAAAGGAACGCCTATCACCGCGCAGGCTCTGCCACGCTACGCCAAAGGCTTTGAGGGCACGATCTCCCTTCAGCCATCCGGCTCTGATTGGCTGATGTCGGCGGGCATTATTTATGGCCGCTCCAATGGCAAAAAACGTGTGCAATATCAGACGCCGGGCAAACCGCTGCCCGGATATTTCGCCGGCAATCCATTCTTCGACCCGGCAAAGAATAACGCTTTCACCGATACCCGCTCGAAGGATGCCGAGCAGCATCTGATCGTGGATTTCAAAGCAGGCAAAGATGTTGGTCTTGGATCATCCACCCTGTCACTTGGTGTGCGCTTTGCGCAATTCACCTCTGATAAAACGGCAAGCATGCGCGTGCGGCCCGACGTCCACTTCTCGCCTTTTCTTGGCGCCAAATATATGACGACCTATGGCGCGTCCGGAAAAAGCGAGCGCAGCTTCACAGGCATCGGCCCCAGCATCTCACTGGATGGTTCGGCAAAACTCGGGGGAGATTCGCGCAAGAGCGTGACGTTTGACTGGGGTGCATCCGGTGCGCTGCTGTTCGGGCGCCAAAAAGCGGACGTTTCCGAAGCCATCAGTCAGACCGAATGGCAGGTCGTGGGTCTGTATCATTCAAATGTCGTCGAAAACCGCACCATCCCTCACCCAGCCCGCAAAAACTCCAAAGTTGTGCCAAACCTCAGCGGCTTTGCGGGCCTCTCGGTGCGCTATTCCAACGCCAAGCTGAGCTTCGGCTACCGGGCTGATTACTATTTCGGCGCGATGGATGTTGGTATCGGTGCCCGTAAAACGAGCAATGTCAGTTTTCATGGGCCGTTTGCGAAGGTCAGCATTGGGTTGGGTGGCTAAGCCGCCCTTTTTAGATATGGCGTGAAACGGGGGCCAGCGTGCCCCCGTTTTTGTTTGTAATTATCTTGCGCAGTAAAATTCTTGCCCACGACGGCAAGAAATCGCGCGATCCTTCGTCGGCATAAGTGACATCCACACGCTTATCCATTCGGGTGCGGCGCGGGCGGGGGAATGGCTGAAACGACCGACACCATGCGGGGAGACGCCGGGCGCGCGCGCCAGGGCGCAGCCATGAACACGTCCGAGCTGGAGGCCTGGTTTGTTCAAGATGTTTTGCCGCTGGAGGCGGCGCTTATGCAATTTCTGCAACACAATTGGCGCAATCGCAGCGACATCGCCGATCTGAGGCAGGATGTTTATGAGCGGGTATGTCAGGCGGCGCAGGAAGCTAGACCAGATAACACCCGGGCCTTTGTCTTTCGCACAGCGCGTAACCTTCTGATCGATCGTATCCGGCGTGAGCATGTGGTGCCGATTGAGGCGGTGGAAGATTTGGATGCGTTGGCCATGGCTATGGATGAGCCTGACCCGGAACGCACTGCAATTGCGCGTGATGAGCTGCGCCGCTTGCAGCTTGCCCTCGACAGGCTGCCGCCGCGGGCGCGCGAGGCAATTGTGCTGGGCCGCATTGAAGGGTTGCAGGGAAACGAAATCGCCATCCGTATGGGCATTACTGAAGGGGTGGTTTCGCGCCATCTTGCAAGCGGCATCACCGCGCTGGCCGATATGCTTTATGGCGAGAACACAAAGCCGCGGAGGACGCCATGACAGAGGCGCCCTCCGAGACTACGGAGATTTCGGCGCAGGCTGCCGATTGGGTTCAGCGGCGTCATTTCTGGACATGGTCTGACGCAGATCAGGCAGCGTTGGATGTTTGGCTTGCGCAATCCATGGCGCATCGCGTGGCGTTCTGGCGGTTTAACGCGACCGTGTTGCGAACCGAGCGTGTCATCGCTTTGCGGGCGTCTGTGCCGGAGCAGATGCCGTTTTGGCGCAGGCGCGGCTGGAACATGACCTTGCGGGCGGTTGCCGCGTTGATTGTGGCCGTGTCTATCGGGGCGGTGGCGCAGACATTTATCGTAAAGCCAACCGCACGGGTTTTTGCGACAACGGTTGGCGGGCGTGAGGTTATTCGCCTGAACGATGGGTCGACGATCGAACTCAATACCGACACGGTGTTGAAAATCTCTCCGGGCGGTTCGGCGCGAGATGTGATCCTCGAAAAGGGTGAGGCGTATTTCCAGATCAAGCATGATGCGGCGCGCCCGTTTGTTGTGACGTTGGGCGAACACAAGGTTGTTGATCTTGGCACGCGGTTTCTGATCCGCAAAGAAAAGGATCAGCTTCAAGTTTCGCTGTTGGAAGGGCGCGCCCGCTTTGATGCGCCCATGTCAAAAGATACGCCATCGATTGATATGAGGCCGGGCGATGTTGTTTCGGTCAAAAATGGCAGCGTCTCCGTGAGCCGCAAAGCCGATGCGGTGCTTTCAAGTCAGCTTAGCTGGCGCAATGGTGTGATCGTGTTTGATAGCACCCAGCTTTCGGCCGCTGCCGCAGAATTCAACCGCTATGGCGGCAAGACATTGGTGATCGCTGATGGGGCGGCCGGTTTAAAGATCGAAGGCACTTTTCAGTTGAACAATGTCGAGGCGTTTGCCGATGCCGTTCATGTGGCATTTGGGCTGCGCGTTGAGGAACGGGTTAACGAAATTCGGATCTCGCGCTGAGGGCGCACAGGGCCTGATTAAAGGGGGGAATAATGAAATCCAGTCATCTTCTATCGCTGCTCGCGGGAAGCGCTTCGGCCATCGCTCTGTGTATGCCGGTGTCTGCGGCCAGTTTTGATATTCCAGGTGGCGGGCTGAAGGCCGCGCTGGATGCATATGCAGCCCAAGCCGGTGTGCAGCTTATTGTGTCATCCGATGCGATCAAGGGCGCGAAAAGTGCGGGCGTGCAGGGCACGTTCAGTGCTGACGAGGCGCTTTCCCATATTCTTGCCCATACGGGGTTCAACGTGCAGCGCCGCCCTTCTGGCGCGCTGGTGATTGTACGCGGGCAGCAATCGAGGGCGGACATTCAGGGTTTTGAGCTCGCGCAGGTCGCGCCCGCGCGAGCTGCGGTGGAAACGGTAACGGTGACGTCGTCGAAGCTGGGTGGCGGCGATGTGCAATCGATCCCCATTTCCATTACGGCGCTGAGCCAGGAACAGCTTACTGCGACCCAAACAGCCGGTGGGCCAGACCTGATCAAGCAGGTCCCCAACATGACCTTCACCAAAACAAATTTTAGCGGCTACAGCATTCAGTTGCGCGGTATCGGCACGCAGGCAATTTCGGTAACCACAGATCCGGCCGTTGCGGTGGCGTTCAACGATATACCGTTCATTCGCAATCATTTCTTTGAGCAGGAATTCTATGACGTTGCGCAGGTGCAGGTGCTGCGTGGCCCGCAGGGTACGCTCTTTGGGCGCAACGCGACCGCGGGGGTGGTGAATCTTACAAGCGCAAAACCGACCGATCAGTTCGAGGCGATGGCCTCTGCCGAGCTCGGGAATTATCACCAGAAGCGCTTTGAGGGCATGATTAACCTGCCCATCGTGGATGACTGGTTGAGCATAAGGTTGGCCGGTGAGTGGACCAAGCGGCAGGGCTATTCATTTAACGATCTTTCAAAGAGCCGCGTTGATGGGCGAAATTTGTGGTCCGGCCGTGCCTCGATAAATTGGAAGCCTGTCCAGAATCTGGAAGCCAATTTTGTTTGGGAGCATTTTTCCGAGAATGATGATCGGATGCGCAGCGCCAAGCAATTGTGCAAGACCGATCCGTTGAAGCTGAAGGTCGATGGCGTAGATGCACCGCCAGCAGGGTATTCCCTGAACGAAGCCAGTAATATGGGCGGTTATTTTAGCCAGGGGTGT
>DATJDE010000029.1:0-3486 GCA_035497595.1 Rhizomicrobium sp.
CGCAGCTCGCCAAACGCCGCTGCCATCAAGGCCCGGCCTGTTCCGCAGCCGTAAAAAGCCGGGTCCACATAGAGCGTGTAGATTTCGCCGTCCTGCCCCAGTGCCGTATCACGCGCCCGCCCCAGGCTGGCCATGCCGACAATGCCGTGCACGCCATCCCGCGCCACCAGCACAGCCTCATGCCGCGCAATAGCCGATGTCCAGCGCGCGGTCTGGCCGCAAAGGGTCATCGCCCGCAACAGCGCATCCGGCACGATGCCGGGATAGGTATCCTGCCACGCCTCGACATACACCCGCGCAATGCACGCGGCATCCGCCGTGCAGGCCGGTCCGACCTCGCCTGAAAACGTATCCATACCGAAGCTTGGCGCTGTCCCGCAGACACGACAAGACGGTATTCGGCAAAAAAAAGCGGCGCCCGAAGGCGCCGCTTTCCATCAGATTAAAGTATTCGCTCAGGCCGTACGACGACGGCGGCGGCGAACCAGACCCATTCCGGCCAGACCCGCGCCAAACAGGCTCAGGGTCAGAGGTTCCGGAGACGGGATCGTCGGATCCGTCGGATTATAGGCAATGTTGTCGAACTCGAAGGCATGATCGGTGCTCTTCGCAACGACCTTGTTGAAGATCGTATCGGACGTGATGTTCACGTAATACGTGCCATCCGCCGTCTGTGCGCCAGTCGGATCTGGCGTCACGTCGGTACCTGTTACGATGCCGACCAGAACGTCACCGTTCCAGAGTTCCAGCGAGTTGAAGTCATCAACCGAACCCCAGAGCAGGCCGAAATATTTGACGTCAATCGGCAGGATCAGCGTCGCCGAGGCGACCGAAGTACCACCAGCCGTCAGATAGTGCGTGAGGTCGGGACCGCTAGCCTGATCACCAGAGGGATTTCCGAACCCAACACCATTACCGCCCGACAGGACGGGGGCCGCATAAATTCCGGTCAAATTTCCCGTCACCGCTCCGCCATCACCTGTGAAAGAGATGATGATGCCGGTGGCGGATGTGCCACCGCCTGCGCCGAGGGCAATTGCATCCAGATTGTCCAAAGTCACACCGGTCGGCGCGCCGCCCACCGATGCATTGGCGGAAATGAGGGCTGCATTGGCGCTTCCCATCGAAAGGCCAGCCAGCAGCGCGAGTGCGGCTGTAGAAAGAGTGTATTTGATCATTATCAGAACTCCGTTACGCACCCCCTTACCTGCACGCTGCATGCCACTTTAATTTTCGATGTTAAATCAAAGGCATAGGGAAGTTTACAGTTAACGCTGTAAAGCCCGGCTACAGTTTTCCCGCCAAACCCGCCTTCGCGCAATTTTATATCGCCAACCCGGCGGAACCTGTTCGCCCGGGGCGACGGTTTACTGCGCGGCAAAAGCGGTGGCTGCGAACGCCAACATGAACAGCAGACATAAAACCAGCAGCGCCACAAAAGAATCCGCCGCCACGGCCGACTTGCTGCGCACCGCAGCGCCCACCCGGAATACACCCATCTCTACACCCCGCATCGTCTGTTGCGGTTTTCGACCGGAAATGTGGCAAAGCCCGCGCACGATCAAGGCCGTGCGTTGCTTCTATCGTGACATGATTATGGCGAACGCTTCGCACGCAACACTTTGGCGCGCGGCCGAACGGCAGTACACTACGATTCGTCGGCTGCGCAGCGGAGCCACCGACATGCAAAGCCATACGGTGGAAGGTGAAAAGCAGCGGCTGCGCGATGCGCAGGTGATGTGATTGCTTTGGGGTTTGTCATGGCGCCTCTTGCTGAAACGAACATTGTTTTCGGAACTTTTCAATTCAAGTTCCGTTCACATGATGTGCATCACACTGGTCAGGCCATGATGGCGGTTATTGAAATGGTAATGAGGAAAACGACCGGCAAATAGCATTGTGGGTGCATGAAGGAGCAAGATTGATGAGTACGCTTGACGTCTTTGACATCTTCACCCGTGATTACGCGCGCGAGCGTTTCGAGGCGATGAGCCTGAGAGACTGGTTGCTCGCAGCGCGCGACGACAAGATGTTGTATGCAACGGCCCCCGAACGCATGGTGGCCGCGATTGGCGAGCCGCAATTCGTCGATACCGCGCAGGATCCGCGCCTCAGCCGCATCTTCTTCAATCGCACCATCAAGCGTTATCGTGTCTTTGAAGGCTTCTACGGCATGGAAGACACGATCGAGCGGATCGTGGGCTATTTCAAACACGCAGCCCAGGGCCTCGAAGAAAAACGCCAGATTCTCTATCTGCTCGGCCCCGTCGGCGGCGGCAAATCCTCGCTCGCCGAACGGCTGAAAGATCTGATGGAAAAACATCCGATCTATGTGCTCAAGGCAGGCGAACAGATCAGCCCGGTTTTTGAATCCCCGCTCGGTCTTTTCCGCTCCGACGAACTGGCCAACCTTCTGGCCGAGAAATACGGCATCGAGAAACATCGCACTGGCGGGGTAATGAGCCCCTGGGCGGTCAAGCGGCTGGATGAATTTGGCGGTGACATTTCAAAATTTGAAGTGGTGCGTCTGTTCCCCTCCAAGCTGCGCCAGATCGCGGTGTCCAAAACCGAACCGGGCGATGAAAACAATCAGGACATCTCAGCCCTCGTCGGCAAGGTGGACATCCGAAAACTCGAACATTTCAGCCAGAACGATCCGGATGCCTATTCCTTCTCCGGCGGGTTGTGCCGCGCCAATCAGGGCCTTCTCGAATTCGTCGAAATGTTCAAAGCCCCCATCAAGGTGCTGCATCCCCTGCTGACCGCGACACAGGAAGGCAATTATATCGGCACCGAAACGCTCGGCCCCATCCCGTTCAGCGGCATCATCCTTGCCCATTCCAACGAATCCGAATGGCAGGTGTTCAAAGCCAACAAGAACAACGAAGCGTTTCTCGACCGTATCTCGGTGGTGACTGTGCCCTATTGTCTGCGCGTCACCGAGGAAACCGCGATCTACAAAAAGCTGCTGTCGGGGAGCAATCTCGACAACGCCCATTGCGCGCCCGAAACGCTGGAGATGCTGGCCAAATTCTGCGTCATGACCCGGCTGAAGGAGCATGAGAATTCCAACCTCACCTCCAAGATGCGCGTCTATGACGGCGAAAAGCTGAAAGACACCGACCCCAAGGCCAAGACCATGCAGGAATACAAGGATGCGGCGGGCGTCGATGAAGGCATGAACGGCATCTCCACCCGCTTTGCCTATAAAGCGCTGTCGGAAACCTTCAACTACGACGTCACCGAAGTCGCCGCCGATCCGGTGCACTTGATGTATGTGCTCGAACAGGCGATCCGCCGCGAACAGATGGCCGATGAGACCGAGAAGAAATATCTCGAATTCATCAAGGCCGAGCTGGCGCCGCGCTACGCCGAATTCATCGGCAAGGAAATCCAGAAAGCCTATCTGGAATCCTATGGCGAATATGGCCAGAACCTGTTCGATCGTTACATCTCTTATGCCGACGCCTGGATCGAGGATCAGGA
>DATJDE010000030.1:0-3091 GCA_035497595.1 Rhizomicrobium sp.
TCATTGCCTTTGGTTTTCAGGTCTTCCGCGCTCACGAAATGTTCACCGGCCTGCGGCACGAAACGGTAGCGCACGAACGTTGTTGTTCCGTTTGCGGCGGTGAATTTGAACGCATTGACGCCGAAATAAGACAGCGTCGAAAAACTATCCGGCGCAGGTTTTTGGGTTGTCAGGAAGGCTTTGGCGATGGGATGTGTTGCCAAAAACTGATCCAGCGCGGTTGGCGAGGCCGCGCCCGGGCCACTGCTGGCAATGGCGCGCAGGAGAACGCCGAACTCATCTGCGGTGGCGACGGGGAAGCCGTTGAAACTGTGGGCCACGATGTCGGTTTGCGTATCGTCCGGCAGATAAAACTGGAGCGCGAAACCGCGTGGATTGGCGTTGGCCGATGGATCGGGAATATTGGGGATGCCGGTGAAGTTTGAGAAGCGGGCAACAAGATCGAGTTTGCCGCTGCTGAAGAGCGTGGCCTTGCTTAAAGTTGCCGCCTCAGCCGTCGGTTCGAAGCTGCCTTCCAGGAAAATGCCTTTGGCATGAACGGCGCGGTCGTGATGATCACCGAACGCGGCGTACAGGGCGTCGACCAATTGTTGCGGCGTTTGATGTGGTGGGGGCGCAGGCTCGGCTGCCAGCGCGGCACCCGCAGAAACCAGAGCGGTTACACAGCCAAGACTCAACACAATCTTTCCAAACGCGCGCATTGTAAGACCTCCTGTTGTTTCAATAGTCTCCGAGTAATCGTGTGAAAAATACAAGCATTGCCTAGCACACTCAGCACAGGTGTAACAGGCTCAAATGGCGCTGGCGCTATGCGGCGCGCGCTATTGCGCTAACGTGCTGTGTTTGCGACTCAAAGGGGAATTTCTATGCCGCGTATTTCAATCTGGTTTTTTCTTGTTGCGGTTCTTTATGGGCTGGTGGGCATGGCCTGGGGCCAGCATATGGCGATGACTAACGATCATGTGCTGTATCCCGCACATGCGCATCTCAACCTGCTGGGCTGGGTGGGCATGGCGATTTACGGCACGTTCTACGCCCTGGCCCGTGACAGCTATTCGCCGCGTCTGGCGTGGGTGCAGTTTGTGCTCTCCAATGTGGGGATTCTGATCATGATTCCCCTGTTGGCGCGTTTGATGGCGACCAATGATGAGAGCCTTGGGCCGCTGATCGGCATTGGCGTTATTCTGACGATTCTGGGCCATCTCGTGTTTGCATGGCAGATCGTGCGCACGTTGCGGACGGCGAAAGCCTAAAGCGCCGTCTCTTAAAGAGATGGTCGGCGTTTGAAACCGGGCTCCCCCGGCGCGTCTGCCGGGGAGAGTTCGACGTTTTCGACGCGGCTGCCGGTGGGGCCTCTCATGCAGGCTTGCACGAAGGATTCCACGGCTTTGGTTTCGCCGGAGATCACCGCTTCGACGGTGCCGTCACTGCGGTTTCTGATCCAGCCATCGAGGCCGAGTTCGGTGGCTTTTGCGATGGCGAAGTGGCGGTAGCCGACGGCCTGGACGAAGCCTTCGATGCGAAGGCGCAGGCTCGTCAGGTCGTCATCGCCGCTCATCGCGTCAGGCGAATTCGATGATCACGTCGTCGAGGGCGAGGCTGTCGCCTTTGGCGGCGTTGACTTTTTTCACCGTGCCATCGCGTTCGGCCTTGAGCACGTTTTCCATTTTCATCGCTTCGACAACCGCGAGGGTTTGACCGACCTTCACCTCCTGGCCGGTTTCGACGTTGATGGAGACGACGAGGCCCGGCATCGGGCAAATCAGGAATTTTGAGGTGTCGGGCGGCAGCTTGATTGGCATCAGCGCCGCCAATGCGGCGATGCGCGGACGGTAGACGGTGGCGGTGACCATGGAGCCGCCATGGTTGAGGCGGTAGCTGCCCTGCTGACGGGTGATCTGCACCGCGAATTTTCCGCGTGCATCTTTCATGTGCATGACGGGGGCGCCGAACTTCCACGCGAATTCGGTCTCGTAGGTTTCGCCTTCGATGCGCGCGCGCAGTTTGCCATCTTCGATCTGGGCGCCTTCGACCAGGGTTTCGCCGTTGAGGCCGACAACAAATTCCCCGCCGGTGATCTTGTGTGCGCCATTGAGGGTGCCGCTGATGCGGCTGGCGCGGTCTTCACGCATCAACCGGGCGGCCACGACAGCGGCGGCGAGGCGGCGCTTGGTCTGCGCATCGAGCGGCGCGCCATGGAAGCCATCGGGGAACTCTTCTGCGATGAAGCCGGTGGTCAGCCTGCCATCGCGGAAGCGTTGGTTGTGCATGATGGCGGTGAGGAAATCGATGTTGTGGTTGATGCCTTCGATGCGGAACTCATCGAGGGCTGCGGCCATGGCATCAATCGCGCCCTCGCGGGTGGAGGCATGGGTGCAGAGTTTGGCGATCATCGGGTCGTAGAACATCGAGATCTCGCCGCCTTCATAGACGCCGGTATCGTTGCGCACGATCACATCGCCGAACGTGCCTTCATGCGGCGGGCGATAGCGCGACAGGCGGCCGGTGGAGGGCAGAAAGCCGCGATAGGGATCTTCGGCGTAAATACGCGATTCGATGGCCCAACCCTCGAGCTTCACGTCCTTCTGCGTCAGGGACAGTTTTTCGCCTGCTGCCGAGCGGATCATCAGTTCGACCAGATCGAGGCCGGTAATGAGTTCGGTTACGGGGTGCTCGACCTGGAGGCGGGTGTTCATTTCCAGGAAGAAGAAATTGCGATCCTTGTCGACGATGAATTCGACGGTGCCCGCGCTGTCATAGCCAACGGCTTTGGCGAGCGCGACGGCCTGTTCGCCCATCGCTTTGCGGGTTTTTTCATCGAGAAAGGGGGACGGCGCTTCTTCGATCACCTTTTGGTGACGGCGCTGGATCGAACATTCGCGTTCGTTCAGATAGAGCACATTGCCGTGCTTATCCCCGATCAGCTGGATTTCGATGTGGCGCGGTTCGGTGACGAATTTTTCCACGAACAGCCGGTCATCGCCAAAGCTGGCGCGGGCTTCGTTCTGGGAGGACTGGATGGCTTGCACCAGTTCGTCTTCCTTGAAGACGATGCGCAGGCCCTTGCCGCCGCCGCCAGCCGATGCCTTGA